>CACXBN010000023.1 GCA_902765885.1 uncultured Ruminococcus sp.
ACATCATTGCAGTAAACGAAGGGTTCCTCAAAACTCTGTTCAAGAAGTTTTTGAATAAGGATATCGAGACTCCGTTCAAGAGAATGACATATGCTGAGGCCATGGACAGATTCGGCTCAGACAAACCGGACACACGTTTCGGACTTGAGCTCTGCGACATATCAGACCTGGTTGAGAACAGCGAATTTTCAGTGTTCAGCGGAGCAGTAAAAGCGGGCGGCAGCGTCAGAGGAATTACGGTTCCCGGCGGCGCTTCATTCACCAGAAAAGAAATCGATTCGCTGACTGAATTCGTAAAAACTTACGGTGCCAAAGGACTGGCGTGGTATAAGAACACACCGGATGCTCCCACATCTTCATTTGCAAAATTCATGACTGAGGATGAAATAAACTCTATCCTTTCCAGAATGAATGTTTCATCCGGAGACCTTGTTCTCATAGTGGCAGCAAAAAATACGGTTGTATATGACTCTCTCGGAGCTCTCAGATGTGAAGTTGCAAAGAGACTTAATCTCATAGACAAATCAAAATTCAATTTCCTTTGGATAGTGGAATTCCCGCTTCTTGAGTACAATGAGGAAGACGGGCGCTTCTATGCAAAACACCATCCGTTCACAATGCCCATGGAAGAGGACCTTCCGCTTCTTGATACGGATCCCGCAGCAGTTCGTGCACGTGCCTATGACTGTGTTCTCAACGGAAATGAAATAGGAGGCGGCTCTATTAGAATACATACCACCGAAATGCAGGAACTTATGTTCAAAGCACTGGGCATTACTCCGGAGGCTGCCGAAGAAAAATTCGGATTCCTTCTTGAAGCCTTCAAGTACGGTGTTCCTCCGCACGGAGGTCTTGCCTTTGGCCTTGACAGAGTCGTTACTCTTCTTCTTGGCCTTGACGATATCAGGGATGTTATTGCATTCCCGAAAGTACAGAATGCCTCCGAACTTCTTTCCAAATGTCCGTCAGTAGCTGATCCTGCATCACTTGAGGAACTCGGTATTGCCGTAATCAGATCCGAGGATGATCAGTAAGTCACGGTTGACTCTAAAGTAATAACATATCGAGGTATACAATTGGTTCTAGACAGCAACACACTGCTTTCAGATATATTAAAAAAATATCCATGGATGGAGTTCGAAGCAGAAAAGGTCGATAAAAGGCTGAAGCTTATCCGCACCCCGATAGGTAAAATGATGATCAGAGGCAAAAGCATCAAAGATGCATCTGAACTGACCGGTTACCCGCCGGAGTACATTATAGATAAGCTTGAAGAGATTATTGATTCGCACGACGCGTGTGATGAATGATTTCTGCTCTTCAGCTTCAATTCTCAATCATATTTTCTTGCCTTAAAGATATCTGAAATCATTTCTTCAGATATCTTTTTGCTTAAATGTATATTCACATATATAGACAACTACGGAAAAGAGGAAAGAGCAGTTCAAACAGTTAAACTGCTCAAGATCATATGGAATATAAATTTTCAAATAAACTGGCTTCCCTTAAGCCGTCAGCAATCAGAGAGATATTCAAATCTCTGTCTGATCCTACCATAATCAGCTTTGCCGCAGGAAACCCCTCACCTCTTTCATTTCCCGTAAAAGACCTTGCGGATCTGTCTGCAGATATTTTTGCAAATTCTGCAGCTTCCGCACTCCAATACGGAACGACAGAAGGATATACTCCTCTCAGGAAAGCAGTCGAGGAAAGACTCAAAAACAGGTTTTCCATCAATACGAACGGAAATGAAACCATCATAACAACCGGAGGGCAGCAGGGGATCGAACTTGCATGCAAAGCATTGTGTAATGAAGGAGACGCAGTTATTTGCGAGAATCCTTCGTTCATAGGCGCACTCAACGCATTCAGGTCGAACGGTGCACAGACCATCGGTGTTCCTCTCGCAGATGAAGGCATAGATCCGGAAAAACTCGAGAAGACCATCATATCTACTCCAAATGCAAAAATACTGTACCTGATTCCTACTTTCCAGAACCCTGCGGGAGTCACGTCAACTTTGGAAAACAGAAAAAAGGTGTATGAAATTGCCAAAAAATATGGTATCATCATAATTGAAGACAATCCGTATGGGGAACTCAGGTTTTCCGGAACAGACGTACCGACATATAAATCGATGGATACGGAAAATATCGTAATCTATTGTTCTTCATTTTCAAAGATACTCTCCTCCGGAATGCGTGTCGGATTCGTATGCGGTCCTGAAGAAATTGTCTCAAAAATGGTAGTTGCAAAACAGGTAGAAGATGTTCACACCAATCTCTTCTTCCAGATGCTCTGCCACCGGTTCATGACCGAACGTGATCTTGACGGGCATATAGCGGGCATAAGAAAGCTTTACGGAGAGAAATGCACGCTGATGCTCGGCGAGCTTGACAAAAAAATGCCGAAATGCATAAAATATACCAGACCCGAAGGCGGCCTGTTCATATGGTGTACTCTTCCTGACGGCATAAGTTCTTCTGAATATATAAAAGCCGCTTTATCGAGAAAAGTCGCCGTTGTTCCCGGCACGGCTTTCAACTGTGATACAGAAGCACCGTCAGACTCATTCAGACTTAACTACTCCATGCCGTCTGATGAGGATATAGTCAAAGGCGTGGATATTCTTGCAAAACTGGCAAAAGAAATGTTCGTAAAATAACATACGGAAAGCAAAACTGTATAGGAGGAAAATCATGAACATCTGGCACGACATGTCTCCAAGCAAAGTTACTCCGGTTTCTTTTTCTGCTGTGATAGAAATCACCAAAGGAAGCAAAATCAAATATGAGCTCGACAAGGCAACCGGTTTGCTGAGGCTGGACAGAATTCTTTACACTTCCACACATTATCCGGCAAATTACGGCTTTATTCCGCTCACATACGCAGATGATGATGACCCTCTTGATGTTCTGGTCGTCTGTTCCGAACAGATAGACCCGATGACAGTAGTAGACTGCTATCCCATAGGTGTAATCAAAATGATCGACAGCGGCCGTCTTGATGAAAAAATCATAGCCATTCCTTTTTCGGATCCATACTACAATTCATACCAATCCGTTTATGACCTTCCCCAGCATGTTTTCGAAGAGATGCTGCACTTTTTCTCGGTCTATAAAGAACTTGAGCACAAGAAAACCGTAGTTGACGAACTTGGCGACAGGGATGAAGCGGAAAGGATTATCAGATACTGTTTAAAGAACTACAGAGACAACAAAGAAGCTCTGATTAACAAATTAAAGAATAACTGATTATGTTTATAGATAAAATTAATATTCATGTCAAAGCCGGAAACGGCGGAAACGGCGTCGTGTCATTCAGACGCGAGAAATATGTAGCCAAAGGCGGACCTGACGGCGGTGACGGAGGCAATGGCGGTAATATTGTCTTCAGAATAGATGAAGGAAGCAATACACTTCTCTATTTCAAGTACAGAAGAAAATTTGCCGCTGAAAACGGCGGTGACGGAGCGGGCGAAAAATTTCACGGAGCAAACGGTGAAGATGTGATAATTCCGGTCCCGCGCGGAACGCTTATCAAGGATGCGTCTTCCGGAAAAGTAATAAAAGACATGTCCGACGATGAAGACTTTATTCTCTGTAAAGGAGGCCGCGGAGGATGGGGAAACAAGCACTTCGCAACCCCTACAAGGCAGATTCCAAGATTTGCGAGAGCCGGCCTTCCCGGAGAAGAAAGAGATATAACTCTGGAACTTAAGATGATTGCCGACGTCGGACTTGCGGGACTTCCGTCTGCAGGAAAATCATCTCTTCTTGCAGCTGTTTCAGCAGCAAGGCCAAAGATAGCAGATTACCATTTCACTACTCTCGAACCCAATCTGGGAGTTGTCTCAACAGGCGGAGAATCCGGTTTCATTATGGCTGACATCCCGGGTTTAATAGAAGGAGCATCGGAAGGTCTTGGACTGGGACATGCATTTTTGAGACACATTGAGAGATGCAGGATGCTTGTACAGGTGATAGATATTTCCGGGCAGGAAGGCAGAAGTCCCCTGGATGATTTCGAAACGATTTCAGACGAACTCAGGAAATTTTCCGAAGAGCTCGCCGAACGTCCCAGAATAATCGCCGCAAACAAGGCGGATCTTCTTGTGGATTCGGAAGATGAATTTGAAATGATACCGGAACTGTCAGACGACTGTCTGAAACTTGAAAACAGATGCAGAGAACTGGGATATAAAGTAATATACATATCATCCCTTGCAAAACTTGGACTGAAAAAACTTGTTGATGCCATTGCAGAAATGCTCAGGGAACTTCCTCCCGTCAAGACATATGAGGCGGAATACACAGTGGATGACATGCTCGAGGAATATGGCCCCGAAAACATAACTATAACACGCGGAGACGATGCTTCGTTCACCGTAGAAGGAGCCTGGGCAAAAGCTTTGGTGAATCGAATAAACATTTATGACAGAGAGTCCATGATGTACTTTGAAAGATCGCTCAATAAATTCGGAGTCATCGACAAACTGAGAGAAGCAGGATGTAAAGAAGGAGACATTGTCCATATAGATGATGTTGAATTCAGTTTTGTGGAATGAAAAAAAGAGAGTTGTACCCTCACACAAATGTGTGTGGATACGACTCTCTCTTGTTTTTTGCCGCAGCTCAATAATCTGTTGTTTTTTTACCACCCTTAAGGTAATCCCTGTGAAGCGACAGAACCCCGTTGTCCATTTTAAAAATCCTGTCCGCATGTTCTGCGATGGACAGATCATGTGTTACCATTATGAGGGTCTGTCCGATCTCTTCCCTGAGTTTCAGAAGAAGTTTCAAAACCTCATCCGCATTATCGCGGTCCAGATTTCCAGTCGGTTCGTCAGCAAAAAGTATATCCGGCATATTGATAAGTGCTCTTGCGATCGCAACTCTTTGCTGCTGACCTCCGGACAGCTCTGACGGAAGGTGGTGAAGGCGTTCTCTGAGCCCCAGCGTTTCAACAAGTCTTCTGAGATTTTCCTGATAAGAAAAATCAGGTTTGTTGCACATCATGGTGGGGATAAGTATATTCTCAAGTGCGGTAAACTGCGGGATAAGATTGTGCTTCTGGAAAACAAAGCCCATTCTCATTCCGCGGAACCGGCTGAGTTCATCAGGTTTCATTTCCGTTATATCGTTTCCGTGGATATAAACATGCCCTGAATTGCATGTGTCAAGTCCGGCACATATGTGAAGAAATGTACTCTTTCCAGAGCCGGAAGCTCCGATTATCGCAACAAATTCTCCGGGCTCAACCTTTATGCTGGCACGATTGACCGCAGTGATAACAGCGTCATATTGTTTATAGTATTTTAATACGCTCTCTGTCTGGAGCATGTATTTAGCTTCTTCCTGTGCATTGAGTCTTATATCTGTTTTTGCCATTTTGAGATCCTTTCTTAATCGAATCGTTGCCGCAAAATCGGATGTTATTCACCACTGAATTCGTTTCCTGCTCCACCGTTCTGAAGCGAATATCTGTGTTTGAAATAACTCTTATATGGGAAGTATGCGGAGAAGAATCCGCACGCCACGGACAGTACAACACTGGTCACTATAGCATACCATGGCATGTAGAATACATATCTGACATTTTCATGTGTAATATTGGGTACTATTACATTGTATATAAAGAACAGAATATAACTTCCGAGATAGCTGAGAATAATCGAGAACATAAGCGACAATGTCGCCATGGTAAGTCCACCCTGGATGTAAATCGAGCGGATCTCCCTGGAAACAGCTCCCATTGCCTGCAGGATATTGAACTCTTTTTCCCTCTTCTTGTAGTAGAGCGTCTGAGAGAAGAACCAGACAAGCGGTGATATCAGAAGCACGAGAATCGATGCCATCACATAAAGTTCGTTGTAATGCTTCTCAACGGAAATATTTCTTGCAAGGGCTGCGTCATTGTTCGTAATCACCACATCGCCGTAATACTGAGCCCACTCACCAAGTGATGATTCTATATTCTTAATCTGCTCGTTATTCAGGTCTGCTTCCACGTATACAGACAGTCGTTTTGCAGATGGAATTTTACCAGTGATCTCCAGATAATCCGAAGGATTGAAATAAATTGGAGTAGATCCGCACGGAATATCGTAAATTACTGCTCCTATCGTATATTCGTAATATTCAAAACGAAAATATCTGATCTGGTCTTCAAGAAGGTTATTTCCTTCTCTGGATGAATCAATTGCTCTGATTTGTCCGGTTTTTTTCGCGACGAATATTTTGTCGCCTACTTCATATGAATACCTTTTGATATTGGAAGCAGAATCGCCTATTACCACATAGCCCGGCTTATTTATGGAATTCAGATCACCTGAATACGAATACCCCTCGAGGATCCTTATCTGCTCGTCAGGCATAAATGTGTAAATGAACTGATTTGTTAGATTCCATGTTCCGCTTTCCTTAAAATCAGTCCCGCTGTACTTTATAACACCCGAGAGCGGAAGGACATCAGAAGAATCCACTATTACATGTGATGCAAGATCTATTGCTTCAGTGGTATTATCGCTTATTTCTACTGCTTTCACACCTTCCACTGAATAGATTTCATCACTGAACTCTTCATCGTATTCATATCCTGAGCTTCCCAGGTCAATGGTAAACTGCGGTCTCGGATAATTCAGATCCGTTGTATAAATATTGGCCATGTATAGTCCCATGATAAACACGGCGCAGAATACTATAGCCGTAGTAAGAAGCTGAAGCGCATATTTTCTGAATCTCCATATGGAGTACGCTTCGTACCTTGTCGGGAATTTTTCCCCGAAGATGCTTACGGATTTCCTTGGTGAAGTGACAAGGTTTGAGTTGTCTTCCGTCACAATGAGAGACATGGGATCTTTTCTCGACAAAAGTTTCATAGGTGCCCATATAGCTATGACTATAACTGCAAGTGTGAAAAGAAACAGTTTGAGAATAGAAAGCCCGTTGAATACGAAACCGGTTCCGGAAGAACGGAAAATCATGTATGAAATAAACGTCGATATTCCCATGGACGGTATGAACGTAACGGCCTGTATGACAAACAATTCCCAAAATGCAGTGCCGAAAAGCATTTTGAAATCCGCGCCGAACGTCAAATAAACTCCATACTGGAATTTATATTGATTAAGTCTGATATTGTAAAGAGAGTTCAGCAGGAATATGCAAAGAACAAACAGAATTAGCGTGATAAAGATAAAAGTGACGGTATTTGCTCTGATATTGGTGTCAAAAGTTACAAGAGGAGAGATAAAGGTCGAATAATCGTGTGTCTTGAGCCTTTCAAGATCGGGAATATATTTTTGGTTGAGCCTGTTCAGAGAGAAATCGTTATCCTTGACAAATGAAAGGTAGATGTCAAATCTATCTTCATTCGCCACAAAATTCTTATACTCTTCAAGACGGTCAACAGAATATATTTTATCACTCTTGAAAGTCGCATACGGATCATCCACGATAACTCTCATCTGATCATAGTTCAGATTTTTCAGTGAAACATGATAATCATATTCCTCGTCGATGAGCTGATATTCGACATTTGAGTTATTGTCGTTTGAAATAGATATTGTTCCGAAAAGAACCTGAATTATTATTATGGCAGCAAAGAAGCAGAAGTACTGCCCGAAGCTTCCGAAGACGCTTTTCCATGCTATTTTCAGGCTTCTTCCAAGATATTCAAAAATCTTAGACAAATTATTTACCTCATTCCTCTGGGAGACATATCCTAGCAAATTTCATCCATTTGTTTCGTAAAGCCTAGCAATAACTATTATATCGTAGATTTATGAGAAAAATGTAAACGCTGTGTGAATAATGCATTATTTGTCCGTTTTCATGATGCAAAACACCAAATTACTGCTTTTTTAATAAGCAATCACACAATTCATCAATCGCCATCTCATATCCTTTGAAACCAAACCCGGCAATTGTTTTCATGGCATATAGAGACACGTATGAAAACTGTCTGAACTTCTCTCTGGCAGAAATGTCTGAAAGATGGACTTCGACCGTTGGTATTCCGACCGATTTCAACGCATCAAGTATTGCAACGCTTGTGTGAGTATACGCAGCGGGATTGATTACTATTCCGTCCACAGTGCCATATGCATCCTGTATTTTGTCCACAATAGCCCCTTCGTGATTCGACTGGTAGATCTCACAGTCAATTCCAAGTTTTGAGCACTTGTTGATAATGCATTTTTCCAAATCCGAATATGTTTCGCTGCCGTAAATGTCAGGTTCTCTTATTCCCAGCATATTAAGATTAGGCCCGTTTATTACAAGAATTTTCATAGCATCTCCATTTTTTTGATAAGCGCATTTGTGCTTCTGTAAGGTGTTTCCAAAAGTTCAAAGGTCATATCAGCCAATTCTCTGTAAATCGGCAGTCTCTCATTATAAATATCTTCAATCGGCCTTGACATCGATATGGGTCTGCCCCTTCTTGACAGCTTTTCAAGATCCTTAGTCAAAAAAATTATTGTCCCGTTTTGTCTCATTGCGTCCCTGTTCTTCTGACTCAAAACGGCACCGCCACCGGGAGATATTATTACTCCTGACTTTTTCGCATGCTTCAGGAGAATATCAGTTTCGATTTTTCTGAAATATTCCTCTCCCTCGTTTTTGAATATTTCGGGAATGCTTCTTCCTTCTTCTTTTTCTATTTCGCTGTCGATATCATAAAAGGGACGGCCTGTCCTTTCAGAGAGGAATCTGCCTATCGTGCTTTTTCCAACGCCCGGCATGCCTATAAGTATTATATTCTTCATTCTCTTTGATATTTTCTTTTCGATCCTGTCTACGGCAAAATCATTTCCGTTTCTCCCTGTAAACAGGTCGGATGCCGCCTTGGCCTGAGCCACCAGCATGGTAAGGCCTCCGAACGCCTTGATGGCTTTTTTCTCCGCATTCAGCATCAGACTTGTCTTTGAAGGATTGAAAATAATATCAATGACACATTCGAGTTTTTCGAAAACAGACAGATCAACAGGGGAAGAATAACTGTCTGGATACATT
Organism: uncultured Ruminococcus sp.; assembly: GCA_902765885.1. Lineage (GTDB taxonomy): Bacteria > Bacillota > Clostridia > Oscillospirales > CAG-272 > UMGS1696. The sequence goes on from CACXBN010000023.1 coordinate 9,018, forward strand.
CCCACAGGGGTGGTGTTCACGAGTATTTTGCAATCCGAATGCACGGCAATGTTGGAATAATTGTTTTCTCCACTTCTTGATACGGTTATTATCTCTCCAGCGCCTTTGTCTTCCAGCACGGTCTTTACGGTCCTCGATGCTCCACCGCTTCCGAGCACAAGGACTTTTTTATTACTTATGTCAACTCCGGACTTTACCAGCAGCGTCTCAAAGCCATAATAATCCGTGTTATAACCGTATAGTTTTCCGTTTTTTCTGACTATGGTATTGACAGATCCTATCCTTTTGGCATTGTCGGAGATAATATCGAGATAATCCATTATTTTGACTTTATACGGAATAGTTACATTTACGCCGTCAAAGTCACCTGCTCTGATGAAACTTTCCAATTCATCCTCTTTAAGCTCAAAAAGGTCGTATTTATATTCCTTACTCAGCAGTGAATGAATCATCGGTGAATAGCTGTGGCCAAGAGGATTTCCTATGAGTCCGCACTTTAGCATATCTATTTCTCCAGATTATCAGAATTGTCCAGAATGGAGTCAAAAACTGCTATTGCAGCTGCAGCTTCGACAACCGGAACAGCTCTTGGAACAATGCACGGATCATGTCGCCCCGATATCCTTATCGTGACATTCTCCATTGTGCTCATATTTACCGTTTTCTGTTCCTTTCCTATAGACGGTGTCGGCTTGAATGCCACTCTGAACAACACAGGCGCTCCGGTAGCCATTCCGCCGCAGATTCCGCCGGAATTGTTAGTCGTAACAAACACTTTGCTTCCGTCGGTACGGTATTCGTCATTGTTCTCGGAACCATATGATCTTGTGCACTCGAAGCCGGCCCCGAATTCTATTCCCTTTACAGCCGGAATTGAAAAAACCATAGACGCGATTCGACTCTCAAGTCCCTCAAACATGTGCTCACCGGTGCCTGCAGGTATTCCCGTAACTGCACACTCGATGACTCCGCCTATTGAATCTTCTTCTTTTTTCGCTTTTTCTATCTCTTCCGCCATAAGATTCCCGCATCTATCGTCTATTACAGGAAAAGATTTTGCGGCAACTGCACTCATATCATCAAAAGAGACTTTTAAAGGGTCGAACTTCATGTCGTATATTTTCCCTATACTGTATATATGAGCGCCTATACTGATACCGCGCCTTCCCAGTTCGCCAATGAATATTCCGCCTGCCGCACACAGAGCCGCAGTCAGTCGACCTGAAAAATGCCCTCCGCCGGACAGATTGCAATCCAGGCCGTATTTAACCATGGCTGGATAATCCGCATGTGACGGCCGCGGAATGTGTTTAAGGCTGTCATAATCAGAAGATCTCTGCGATGTGTTTTTTATTACGATGTGTATGTCCCGGCCGTTTGTACACGAATTCTCATCAATACCCGACAAAAAGAGCGGTATATCGGGTTCTTTTCTCTGAGTTGTGAATTCATTCTGCCCCGGCATGCGTCTTTTCATGAAAGAATGAAGCTTTTCCATGTCGACATGAATGCCCGCAGGCACTCCGGTCATCACCGCACCGATTTCGGAATCATGTGATCCACCGTATACAGACAGTCTGATGTTTCGTCCGTAATGAGTCATTTTCTTCCTCTATTTTCCTTCTACTTTACCGCTTTTGCACAGAGCCGAATAATCCGTCCAGAATCCCGGATATGACTTGTTAACGGCTTCCGCGTTTTCTATCCTTACTTCTTTTTTGCATTTTATTGCTGCTACCGCGGCTGACATAGCCATTCTGTGGTCTCCGTATGATGAGATCGTCCCTCCCTCAAGAGCATCCTGTCCCGAAATAATCAGAGTGTCACCTGACAGTTTCACCCTGCCGCCGAGAGACGATATCATATTTATAATGGCTTCAAGTCTGTCGCTTTCCTTATGTCTCAGTCTTTCGCAGTTATATATTTTAGTTGTTCCCGCTGAAACTGATGCGAGTGCAGACACGACCGGAATAAGATCCGGGATGTTTTCTGCATCAAGGCAGATTCCGTGAAGGCTTTTCTTTTTAACGGTGACAGCTGATTTTTCATATGATACTGAGGCGCCCATTTCTCTCAGTATATCCAGTATCTTACGGTCGCCCTGAGTTGTGTTGACATCCAGCCCGTCCACTGTAATTCCGCAATCGGAAAGTGCTCCGGCACATAGCATAAATGCAGCACCTGACCAGTCTCCCTCTACCACAACACTCTTCGGAGAAATGTAGTGTCCACCGTGAATGGTGTATGAACTGCCTGATTCCGCCGTTTTCACTCCGAATGATCTCATGGTTTCAATGGTCATGTCTATGTACGGTTTTGATGCAGTAATGCCGGATAATATGAGTTTTGATTCTCCGTCACACATCCCCAACGCCAGGAGCAGTCCGGTGGTGAACTGAGAAGAGACAGTCCCATCATATTCAAATGTTCCCGGGCCCAGCTTTCCGCTTACTCTCAGTACATTTTTTTCAGGATTTGAAAATACAATTCCACGGGACTCGAGAAGGCTTTTAAGAGGCTCCAGCGGCCTTTCCGGAAGCCTTCCTTTCATAATAAAATCGGCTTCTATCCCAAGAGATGAAACAACCGGGATCAAAAATCTGAGTGTTGATCCGCTTTCACCGCAGTTTAATGTAACTTTTTTATTGGCTTTTCCGGGTATTACCGTAAATCCGTTTTCTTTTCGTGATATTTCTGCTCCGATTTTTCCAAGGCATGTGATTGTGGCATCTATGTCTTCATTAGTTCCGGAACAAATGAATTCAGTTATTCCGTCGGCAAATGCAGAGCATATCAGGGCTCTGTGAGCATGTGATTTGGATGGCACAGCCCGTACGGTTCCGGAAAGCTTCGGCTTATTCAGAATCATTTCCATTGTCAAAACCGTCCCTGATAAAGTCGATAAGTTCAGTTGCCTGTATGGTAAGCAGCCTGCTGTTCCCATAACCTGTGGGAATCACTATAGTGATCATTCCGCCTCGCTTCTTTTTGTCATGCATGGCTGCTCCAGATATCTCTTCAGGCGAATATCTTAGATAAAGATAAGGATCCAGTCCGTACTTTTTGAGAATATCCGTCATATCATCGTATATCTCGGGTTCACAATACCCTCTGTTTGCAGCTGCTTTGGTAATCAACGCCATTCCTGACGCCACTGCCATTCCATGCAGAACCGAGAAATCCGATAGCGCTTCAACTGCATGCCCAACCGTATGTCCCAGGTTAAGCTTCTGTCTTATTCCGTTGTCCCTGAAATCTTCACTGACGATTTCCGCCTTATCATTCACGCATCTTTCTATCACTGTTTCGATTATTTCATCACGGTTGCAGGATGACTTCATCAGATCAAGCAGCTTTGAGTCGCATATGTATCCCATTTTGATGGCCTCTGCCATACCGCATGCCATTTGCTCTTCGGAAAGTGTTTTCAGTGTATCGGGGTCACATAGGACAAGCGCCGGCTCATGAAAGGCTCCGACCGTATTCTTGTAGGATCCAAGGTCTACCGCGGTTTTTCCCCCAACGGATGAGTCCACTGCCGCCAGCATGGTCGTCGGGATCTGGACGAATCTGATCCCTCTCAGGTATACAGATGATGCAAAGCCTGTCAGATCACCGGTGACTCCCCCGCCGAGTGCTATCACTATGTCACTGCGGGTAAGTCCCTCGTCTGCCATATGGACGAGCAACTTTTTGAGCACTTCCAGATTCTTGCTTTCTTCGCCTGCATCAAATACGAACGCTTTAGCCACATCCAGACCAGACGACATAAGGGATTTTTCAAGCGCATGAAGATACAGCGGAGAAACATTCGTATCTGTAGAAACAAGGCAGCGGCAACTGCCGGTCACATTATGTATATATCTGCCTGCATTCTCGAGTGCCCCGCGTTCAATTATGACATCATAATTTCCGGTATCAACTATCATAATTTTCTCCGTTTATCAACCAGCTGTTTCCTTTGCTTCCGAGCCTTCTCTAAGCAATCTTTCAAGGGTCTCACTGTCATTATTCGCCATAGCTTCCTTGTATTTGAGAAGCTCCGTAACTAAATTATCTATTTCTTCAGAAAGATTGTCTTTGTTTTCCATGAACAGTTCCGTCCACATCTTAGGATTCAGCTTGGCTACTCTTGTAAGGTCTCTGTAGCTTCCGGCTGAGATTCCTGCCCTTCTTTGAGCTCTCGGGCTTTTTACGTAAGCATTGGATACCACATGTGCCAACTGAGATGTGAAAGCTATCATTTCGTCATGTTCTTCCGCAGTCGTAAATGAGTATCTTCCAAACCCGGCAGGAGTCAATGCTTTTTTGATTCTGTCAAATAGTGCGATGTCATCTCTTTTGGGAGGAACTATGACCATGGGCTGATTCTCGAACAGTCCGGCTTTTGCATGCTTGATTCCGGAAAACTCAGTCCCTGCCATGGGGTGCCCGCCCGCAAAAGTATATCCGTATTTTTCGGCAAGCGGAAAACACTTTTCGCATATTGTCCTTTTATCACCGCATAAGTCGATCACGAGCGCATCTCTGTTTATATAGCCGGAATTCTCCTCAAGCCATTTTATGGTATCAGCTGCTCCTATGGCCAGCAGGATGAGGTCGCTTTTTCTGAGTGATTCCGGATCGGTCAGTTCCTCATCTATGACTCCGGCGAGTTTTGCCCACTGCACCGTTACATTGTCTATATCATATCCCGCAACATGATGACCTTTTTTGTGATACGCCATTGCCATGGATCCGCCTATCAAACCGAGTCCGATAATGGTTACATTCATCACAAGCCCTCCTGTCAGATCACATCAAGAATACGATGCATTGATTTAACTACTTCATCAAACTGTTCCGGTGTGAGAGACTGAGGTCCGTCGCAAAGTGCAGCCTGAGGATTGTTATGCACTTCTATCATGACTCCGTCTGCTCCGCATGCCGCAGCTGCAAGCGCCATAGGCCTTACAAGTCTTGAAAGTCCGGTCGCATGACTGGGGTCCACTATTATAGGCAAATGTGTCAGTTCCTGCAACATTGGCACAGCAGATAAGTCAAGCGTGTTTCTTGTATATGTTTCAAAAGTGCGGACGCCTCTCTCGCAGAGAATAACGTTTTCATTTCCGCCTGACATTATATATTCAGCACTCATCAGGAATTCCTTGAGTGTATTGGCCAGACCTCTCTTTAGAAGAATTGGCTTTTTTGTCTTACCAAGTTCTTTGAGAAGTTCAAAGTTCTGCATGTTTCTGGCTCCGACCTGAATCACGTCAACGTCTTCAAAGAGCGGAAGGTGAGCCGCATTCATTATTTCTGTTACAATCGGAAGTCCGGTTTCCCTTTTTGCCTCCAGCAGAAGCTCTATTCCATCTGCTCTCAGGCCCTGAAAGTCGTATGGCGATGTTCGCGGCTTAAAAGCTCCTCCTCTGAGCATCGTTGCTCCAGAAGCTTTGACTGCTCTTGCCACTTCAAGTATCTGCTCTTCTGACTCTACCGAGCAAGGTCCTGCTATAATAGCGAAAGTATCTCCGCCGACTGTAGTTTTGCCTGAGATGTCTATTATCGAATCGTCAGGATGGAATTTTCTGTTTGCACTCTTAAAAGGATCAGATATACGCGTAACTGATTCGACTATGTCAAGGCCGGCCATCATATCCGCGTCTACTTTGGTTACATCTCCGATAAGCCCTACAACAGTCTGGTATTCTCCGGTATATACATGGACACCAACACCCTGGGATTTTATCCATTCACAAAAATTATCCAGCTGTTGTTGTGTTGTTGATCTTTTCAGTACAGCAATCATTTTTTTATCCTCATTTCTTTAATAAAAATAACGGAACTCTCAGTGTTAATACTGATGTTCCGTTATGTATATGTGTAAATATAATAACTTTTTCAGCACAAACACTCTTACCTTCAGCCAAGCCAAAAAAAGTAAGAGTAATAATAGCTATTAAATACTGCTGTCAAGTTATTCATAAGCCAATTGCCTTCCGTGTTTTTCCTTATTGTATCTTATTCATAATTAAAAATCAACTATATTATATCATAAAACACACAAATTAATATTTGCTATTTTTTGCAAATTGAACAAA
>CACXBN010000024.1 GCA_902765885.1 uncultured Ruminococcus sp.
ATACTTTTTCACTGTACTATGATAAAATATGACCATAATAAGAGGCAGTTAAGATTTGACCGTAGAACTATGTGACAGCAGACTGCCGCATGGTTTTTTACTTTATAGCAGAAACCGGTCCGACGAAGTTAGAAGCCAACTTGATGAAAAGGGAAGACAGATCAATCAAAGGTGAAGTTGGTTCGACGAAAAGGGAGGTCAGTCTTATGAAAAGATGGATCAGGTATATATTAGCAGCGGCTTTGTCATTGGCGCTGGTGTTCACGATGACTCCGCTTCTAGGTGACAGTGTTTTTGCAGACTGCGATGAACCAGGTACAGAAAGCCCTGGGTCTGAGGCTGCCTGCCAGTCAGAACCCACAGATAGAGTGATTACTCCAAATATGATTCCGAGCAGTAAATCTGGTCCGAAGGCGCCTAAGGCTGCCGGGAGTATTGTGAGCACGAAAGGGAAAAAAATCCCGCTTCTTGTAATCGTGATTGGGTTTAACAATGTGTCTTACGATGACTATAAACAGTATAACTGGAATAAACTGCTTTACGATCCGGATAATAAAAGAAACCTGCTTGAATATTACAACGACATGTCTTACGGTCAGTTCACATTCGAGCCGATAAGGGAAAACAGCAGATATAATTATGACGGCAACACTAATGAATATGACAAAATAGATGACGGAATAATCCATGTAAAGCTTGACATGCCTCACTATCGCTGGATTCTCAATGACGACACAGATGAAGATAAAGCAAAAGGAAAGGCGATGATCAGGGCATTTGCGTACGCGATAGAGGAAGCGAAAAAGTATTTGAATTCCGATTTTGTCAATTATGATAAGAATGGGAACAACAGACTGGATGAGGAAGAACTTGCCACTGTCTTCATCGTCGGAGGTTATGATTCAGGCGTGCAGGATGATCAGGAGAAGAAGAATACTGAGTATTATATGCGTTCACATAAATCTACGCTTGCCAGCGGATACGCAAAATACAGTGTTCCTTATGCTGAAAGGTATTATCCGAAAATTACAGGTGAAGGCAAGAGCATTTCTTTAGAACCATATGTCGCCATTTCAGAAAACTGCGAGCGAAGTACAGGCATAATCAGTGGACGTGTCAGCTCACTTGCACATGAACTTGGACATCATCTTGGCCTTTCTGATCTCTATGATACTTCTTCGACTTCGGACCAGCCATGGTCAAATTATAGGGTTGGCACGCTCAGCCTGATGGCAAGCGGCTCGTGGGTAAAGAATGCAAGCGGCGTATATTCGCCGGTATCATTTGATCCATGGTCCAAGACTGAGTTGGGTTGGATAGAGCCCGAAGAGATGACGTTGTCGACCCAATATACGGCCTCTGCGCAGAACTATTACACACTTGAGGAAAACAACATTCTGAAAGTACCAGCCGAGTTCGTAGATCCTTCAAGAGCATCTGATGAAGAAGAATATTATTTGATTGAAGTACGGCGCGCAAATAAATGGGACGAAGGATTAGATTCTCTTAATAACAGCAAATGGAAAACAAGAGACGAAAATGGCGGGCTGGTTTTCTGGCATATTGACGATAAAGTGCTGAAAAACAATGTAGAGTCATCGGGCAGGTACAAAAGGATCAATACTCCCGAACACAGACCCGGTGTGATGCCGTTGTATCTGGAATACAATTACAGGACTTGGATAAGCAGCGGGAATTCTGTAGGGACGGATACACCATTTTTCGATAAATACAACTGGGAAAAAAACAGGAACAGCTTGGAAGTAGATGATCCCGATGCGATAAATCTGCCTAAGTATGGAAGTGTACCTATAACCTATGGGCCTGCGAACAGGACCAAATCAGACGCCAACATTCAGATTCTGTCTGATGCAGACAGAGATATGGACGTTGCTTTCTGGGACAGTAGTCACACTCACGATTTTAATTATGAACATGATGAATATTGCGAGGGCTTCTGCGAAAACGGCGGGCATTGGTATGAATGCGCAGACTGCATCGAATGCGGGATGACCAAGCGAATAGCAACACATTATCAAAAAGAAGCGCCCGGACATCAGTGGATAAAAGAAGACATTGAAGAACCTGATTATGGCAGGAAAGGAGAGTCCTTCTGGTATTGTGACCGGTGTGGAAAATCGAAATATGTTGATATTCCTGCGCTGCCTCTTTCAGATAAAAAAGGCAAAGACGGGACTCGCCTCGGTGAGGGAGCATCGAAGGAAGCTGCCCACAAAGTGCTTTCGACATATAAGAAAGAAATTGACCCAGTTGGATCAAAGTTCTCAAAGCTGAAACTCAGACCTGCGAAGTTGGCAAAACGTTCTATCCGGATTGCCTGGAACAGAGCTGGTGCCACGAAATACGTGATATACGGTAGCAAGTGCGGGAAGACCAGACAACTCCGTCGTTTGAAGACTACCACTTCCAGAGCAGTTACATTTAAAAAGATTGCAGGCACACGCATGAAGGCTAAGACATACTATAAGTTTGTGGTCGTAGCCCTGGATAAAAATGGTGACGTAGTATCAACATCAAAGATTATTCACGTTGCGACCAGGGGAAGCAAATATAAGAGCAACCACACTTCAGTCTACGTATCTAAGAAGATACGGACTAATGCGAAGAATCTGAAGAAGGGCAAGACTCTCGCCCTGAAGGCCAAGGCTAAGAAAAAGAGCGGATGCAAAGTCGTTAAACACGTAGGCCTCCGCTACCAGTCCAGCAATAAGAAGATCGTGACCGTAACATCCAAAGGCACCATCAAGGGTATTAAGAAAGGCAAGGCTACGGTATGGGCTTACGCTCAGGACGGAGTGTACAGGACGATCTACGTGACGGTGAAATAGTTTAATCCCGGCTTTTACGCCCGGTGAAAAACGTCAGAA
>CACXBN010000025.1 GCA_902765885.1 uncultured Ruminococcus sp.
AGCTGTAAAAGAAGATCTTAACAGGATAATGGGAATATATGCTTATGCCAGAAAATTCATGTCAGAGCGAGGAAAAGTATTTGGCGGAATCTATGATGACCGTTTCCTGGTGAAGAATACAAAATCAGCAAAATCAATGATGCCGGATGCTGATATGGGACTTCCATACAAAGGTTCAAAGGAAATGATTCTTGTAGATGAGGTTGAAAACAAGGAGTTTCTTCATATATTGGTTGATGCCATGTATCAGGTTATGAGCGAAAAACCTGTACACTGGCTACGGGTATAGACAGCTTTGTCAGATGTACTCCGATTGAATATTACTTACAGAGAGAATCATACATCAGAATCCTGAGGATGAAATTATGAAGAATATATACTTGATAGTTATCAATGCAGTAGCATCTCTGATGTATGGCTCTGACTTGTTTAATCATTATAAGCCTTAACGGCCAAGCTGTAGTATTTTTTCAGACGTTCCCTTAATGACTTTGGCTCAAGAACTATGGCATCACGTCCGAAGCGTTTAAAGTATTCCTCAAGCTGCAATTCGGACCAGTCGAAGTAATACAGATCTCCTTCTTTCTTAAGCAGGTCCGGACGGTTTTTTGTAACGACCTTGAACTTTCGGATTCCAAATGAATTCATTTTCACTATGGCCTGTACGGTTTTGGATACAGACTGAGGACTCCTGAGGGCCCTGTCCTGTAATTCTTTGTACAGAGCATCATCAAAAATAAAATCAGCGGATGTGACAAAAATGCTGGTAAGCCTGGATATTCTGAAGGTTCTTGGGATGTGGGCTCTGACGTCGTTGCATATCAGATAATTACATTGTTCTTCCTTCGAAGGAGCAATAAAATATGGCTCAACCGTAAAAGTGGTATTCTTTTCGGATGTTGTGGTTGAAAAGGTAATGATCCTTTTTTCAGAAATAGCGGTTGTAATAGCCTTTTGTATATCTTTAAAAATGATAATCTCTCTATTGCTTCGAGGTATAGACAGATATGAAACAAACATGTCTTTTAAGTATCCGGAGAGGGAAGAGTCCTTTAGTAAATTATTCTCGATGATTCCTATAATGTCATAGGATTCTCCGCTTACAGTCAATGTAATGGCTGTGCTCTTTTCTGTTTTTTCAAAATCCCCTTTTAGATAGGTATTAACTATTCTGTCAGCAAGTTTCTCAGAGTCTTTGTCAGATATAGATATTATGTTGGAAATATCCTGACGTATGCTGTTTAGGAGTTTTTCTTTTTCATTCCTGTATTGGTCAAAGTAATTTACTATCAGTATCTTCAGGAAGGCATTCAGATTAACAGAGCCATCTTTCTTATAGAATTCAAAAAGTTCTGCATCATTAGTGAGTCTGGTTTTTATATCTTCGGATAGATATATTTTATATTTTTCAGTCATGGTCCACCTCTTATATGGGGTCGTGATATACCACAATAATAATGTAAATAAGACGTAATAACAAGATTATCAGGGGTTGCAAATAAAGAAAAATCCGAAGGTATCAATCTCCAATATTATGCATTACTATATAAACATAAAGACACACACAGCAATTACAGAGCTTAATGGTCAGCACCGGATCACTTGGTCCGGACTGGGTTCAAATCCCGAATATCCGTAAAGGATAGGTGTCTTGATGTGGTGAACTATAAAGGTGCATACAGCAACTATTCATTTAAAGATTATATTTAGAAAAATACAAACCATAAAACCGGAACGGTTCCAAAGCACCTTGTCTTTAAATCAGGAGGTAGAGGATATGTTGAACTTTTTGAAAAAAGAAAACAAGACTTACACAGAGAATGGCGCAATAACATATAGAACAACAAAATCCGACTGCCTGGATCTTTTTGCGACTATAGGTGCGCTTAGAAATTCATCTGATGAAGCGATAATAGATAGCTTTATAAAGGCATATGCTGAAGATGCTGATCTTGCCATGAAGACCCTGTTCTTTGCAAGAGACATCAGGGGCGGACTTGGGGAGAGAAGAGTTTTCAAGGTAATACTTGCATATCTTGCATCTGCCGAGCCTGAATCTGTAAAAAAGAATATTGTAAATGTGGCAGAATATGGCCGCTATGATGATCTTCTTGCACTTATAGATACTCCGATAGAGAACGAAGTGATGTCATATATAGAAAAGACATTACATGAAGATATTGATGCTTTGTCTGAGCATGGATCAGATGCCAATGTTTCTCTTCTTGCAAAGTGGCTTCCATCAGTCAATACCAGCAATAAGGAGACAGTGAGAAATGCTAAGAAGATAGCAAAATACCTGAGAATGTCTGAGGCCGAGTACAGAAAGGTATTATCTTCGTTAAGAACTCAGATAAAGATCATTGAGAATAACCTGAGGGAAAAAGATTACACCTTTGACTATGAGAAGCAGCCGTCAAAAGCATTGTACAAGTATAGAAGAGCATTTCTGAGAAATGATGGGGAAAGGTATAAAGCATTTATAACAAAGGCTGAAACTGATCCGGAAGTTTTACATACTTCAACGCTGGCACCGTATGATGTGATAGCTCCGGTTATTTCAAGAAAGACATTAACAGAGGATGAAAGAAGAGCTATGAATGTCACATGGAATGCTCTTGAGAACTATGCAGGGGCTGAAAATTCTCTTGTGGTGGTTGATGGTTCTGCATCGATGTACTGGGGATCTAATCCATTACCGGCAGCCGTAGCACAGTCCCTGGGTGTCTACTTTGCTGAGAAGAATACCGGGGCTTTCCATAATCATTTTATAACCTTCTCCCGTAATCCAAGACTCATTGAGATCAAGGGCAGGGATATAGTGGAAAAGATCCGTTACTGCATGAGCTTTAATGAGTGCAGCAATACAGATCTTGAAAAAACATTTATGTTGATTCTGAGAACAGCTGTAAGCAATAAACTTACACAGGCTGACATGCCGGAGAAACTGTACATCATATCTGATATGGAATTTGACTTCTGTGAGGGAAATACTCATAAAACGAACTTTGAGAATGCAAAGGCAGAATTCAAAAAATATGGGTACAGACTGCCCCAGGTGGTTTTCTGGAATGTTAACAGCCGTAACCGTCAGCAGCCGGTAACGATGAATGATCAGGGGGCAGCACTTGTATCAGGATGTAATCCACAGATTTTTTCAATGTTAAAAGACGGTAATCTGGAACCATATAAGTTTATGATGAGTGTCCTTTCATCAGCACGATACGAAAGGATCGTTGCGTAATGAGAACAGGTCCGGAGGGCGAAAAAA
>CACXBN010000026.1 GCA_902765885.1 uncultured Ruminococcus sp.
CTCCTCAACACTGTTGAAGGCGGCAAAGCCTGGTGTGCAATGATGACTATCAGCAAATCGTATGATTACGATATCCTCAGAAAAATGTTGGAAATCAAGGACAACGACTTATAAAAAAGAAGCTCCGGTCACTATCCGGAGCTATTGTATTAGTTACAAAATTCGTATATCGTTGTTGTATCGTATTTACCATCAGGTTCAAGGATAATATTTGTGAAGCCTTCATGGTTTATCGAGTCCGGCATTGCCTGTGTTTCGAGGCAAACCGCGCAGTGCTTGTACTGGGGGATGCCGCCTTTGAAACACGGATCGCTTTCAACTATCATGTTGGAAGTATAAACCTGAACACAAGGCGCATCCGTAATAACATTCATCAGTCTTCCGGATTTTGAATCTCTTACCCTTGCTCTGAGTTTGAGCTTTCCGTCATAATCAGTGCAGCAGAAATTGTTGTCAATCCCGCCGAATTCTCTGAGCATCGGGTGATCTTCTTTAAATATATCACCTATTCTCTTTTCGCTTCTCAGATCATAAGGCGTTCCCGCAACATTCAAAAAAGTACCATCGGGGATCAGTTCGTTGTCAAGATTATTGATTCTGTCTCCGTCGACACAGATATAATGGTCATCTATGGTTCCGTTTCCGCATCCTGAAAGATTGAAATATCCGTGACTGGTCATGTTTATTATAGTCTTTTTATCGGTCGTCGCTTCATAATGGAGCGCAAGACCGCCTGTCTTTGTGAGTGTGTATGTTACCTTGACACTTAATGTTCCGGGGAAACACTCCTCGCCGTCGGGACTTACGTATGTCAGGATAAGTTTGGGCTCTTCACCATCTACAGGTTCAGCGCTCCATACTTTATAATTGAAACCGTATTTCCCTCCGTGAAGAGTATTTTTGTTGCCTTCATTTTTGGTGAGATGGTACTCTACTCCGTCGAGAGTGAATTTTCCGCCGCCTATCCGGTTTCCTACCCTTCCGATCAGAGCTCCCTGATATCCGTTCGCCGTCAGATAGCTTTCAAGGTCATCATATCCGCAAACGACATCGTCAGCCTTGCCGTTTCTGTCTTTCACGTAAAGATTCTTAATGACACCGCCGAAATCGAGTATCGTTGCGGATGTTATGGAATCGTTTGAAAGAGTGTATGCGGTTACTTTGCAGCCGCATGGCATATATCCGAAAAGTTCAGATTTAATCATAGAATTCCCTTTCAGTCATCAAACCCGTTTGGATTGTTCTTCTGCCATCTCCATGCATCTTCACACATTTCGCGTATACCGTTTTCGGCTTTCCATCCGAGTTCTCTGTAAGCTTTGTCAGCACTTGCGTAACACTCAGCCACATCTCCCGGACGTCTCGGCATAATTTTGTACGGAACCTTTACGCCTGTTGCCTCTTCAAAATTTTTGACGATATCAAGAACGCTGTATCCGTTGCCTGTTCCGAGATTGTATACCTTGAGCCCGCATTTTTCTTCTATCTTTGCGATGGCTTTTACATGTCCCTTTGCAAGATCCACAACATGTATATAGTCTCTGACGCCGGTGCCGTCGTGTGTGTCATAATCGTTTCCGAATACTCCGAGGTACGGTATCTTGCCTACGGCGACCTGAGTGACATACGGCATCAGATTGTTTGGAATTCCGTTCGGATTCTCTCCGATGAGTCCGCTTTTGTGAGCACCTATCGGATTAAAGTATCTGAGAAGTACTATATTCCACTCGTTGTCTGCTTTCTGAATGTCGGAAAGAATCTGCTCGAGCATCGACTTTGTCCATCCGTACGGGTTGGTACACTGTCCTTTGGGACAGTCTTCGGTAATCGGCACAAAAGCAGGGTCACCGTATACAGTTGCGGATGAAGAGAATATCATGTTCTTGCATCCGTGTTTTTTCATAACATCAAGGAGGACAAGAGTTCCCGAAATATTATTTTCATAATATTCCCAGGGTTTGGCCACTGATTCGCCAACCGATTTGAGGCCGGCAAAGTGAATGACTGAATCGATCTTTTCTTTCTCGAATATTTCAGTCATTTTTTCATGATCTCTGATATCCGCATAATAAAACTTAACTTCTTTACCTGTGATCTCAGCTACTCTTTCAAGTGATTTTTTGCTGGAATTGCTGAGATTGTCACATACAACTACATCATATCCGGCGTTTTCGAGTTCCACTACTGTATGAGATCCTATATAACCTGCGCCGCCGGTAACCAGAATGGCCATTTTCTCTTCCTCCAACTTGTATAACTTACGCCTTATTTCCAGAGTCCGTCAGGATATTCGCCTTCTGCGATAAGAGCTTTGATCTTCGCAATTACCTCAGGCTTGTCTTCGGAATATGTGACTCCGAACCATTTTGCGTCTGTAGGAAGGATTCTCACTGTGCAGTCGCCTTCTCTTATCATCTTTCCGATTGTGTTCGGAAGGAGGCACTCGCTCTTGAGAGGCTCGCGGCTATCATCATTTATGAAGAGATCAAAATCGCGTGCGAGTCCGTCAAATACTTTTGGAGAGAAGCACCAGAAATTCATGGAGACAACAGTGCTTCCGGGAACATGTACAACTTCACCGTTGTCGTCCTCATACCATGCTCCGCCTTCTTCCTGGTATAACTTTGTTCTTTCCTTGATTTTCACAAGCATGCCGTTGATGTCACCGTAGCACTCGCCTCTGGCAACGCTTCCTTTATCAGTAAGGGTATTGCCGAGTCTGTACCCTACCATAGCGTAATCGGTTGATTCAACATTCGACTTTTTCAGGAATTCTGCTGCTCTCATATATGCATCACGACCGTAGAAGTCATCCGCATTGATAACGCAGAAGCCGTCGTCAAGAACATCCTGTCCGCAGAGAAGAGCGTGTGTAGTGCCCCACGGTTTTACTCTTCCTTCTGGAATCTTTCCTTCCGGAACGGCATAATCCATATCCTGGAATACGTATTCAACCTTTACTTTTCCTTCTATTCTCTTTCCAACCGTATCCCTGAATATTTCATAATTTTCTCTTTTTATGAGGAAAATAACGCGGTCAAAACCTGCTTTGATGGCGTCATAGATTGAAAAATCGATAATAAACTCACCGTGTTCGGTAAAAGGATCGATCTGTTTGAGTCCGCCGTATCTGGAACCCATACCGCCGGCTAAAATGAATAAAGTCATAGTATTTGTCCTCCTGAATTAAAAAATGCCAATTTTTCACGAATTGTATTGTATAACAACACCTCTGCTTTTTCAAGGCAAAAGCGTAAACTACTTGTTTTTTTGCGTAAATGGTACAAAAACAAGACCCGTTTTTGATGTAACAGGCCTTGTATCGATCATATAGCAGATATTATCATGCAGTCAGTTCCACGCGTTCAAGCTTTCCGTTAATCATAACGTCAACTTTTCCTTCTTTTTTGCCATGAACCGTGACGGAAACCACGAGTCCGTCCTTCCATACACAGTCCACTGTATAGCCGCCTCTTGCGACAAGACCCGTGAACTGTCCGTTTTGCCATTCGGGGTCCTCGGGAAGCGCCGGCAGCAGCGAAATATATCCCTCATGGCTTTGCATTAGCATTTCAGGTACCGCTGCACAGCCGCCTAAATTACCGTCTATCTGGAACATACCGCCTTCTTTGATGAAGCGGGTTATGCCGTTCCTTACTTCCCAGGTGCTCGGGTGAAAATCAAACATATTCGTAAAAGTACAGTCCCCAATCAGCCTGTAAAGACTCTCAAGGCATCCGTTTCCAAGTCCGAGTCTCGCCATAAAAGCTGTAGCCCACGCTCTTGACCAACCGGTATATCCTCCCCCGTGTGAAAGCCTTCTTTCTAGTGTCGCTTCTGCTGCTTTGAATATTTCAGGGTCTTTTTTGGTTATCTGTGATGACGGATAAAGCGCGTAAAGCTGTGATATATGCCTGTGCCCGGGTTCAGTCTCGTCATAATCTTTATTCCATTCCATTATCTGGCCGTATTTTCCTACTCTTAGCGGAGGCAGTTTTTGAATCGCGCTCTGTAATCTTTCCTTAAGTTCAGCCTCTTTGCCTGTCACCTCACATGCTTTGACGGTAAGAGTGAAAATATCCCTGATTATTTCACCGTCTATAGTCGGGCCGGCGCAAATGGAGAACTGCTGACCGCTGTCATCTACTTTGAAATGATTCTCAGGTGAATTTGAAGGACATGTAACAAGATATCCGCTTTCCGGATCTTCCCTCATGAAGTCAAGGAAGAAACGGCTGGCTCCTTCCAGAACATCAAAATACTTTTCAAGAACGCTGCTGTCGCCTGAAAACTCATACCTGTAGCCTATATGCATGGCGATCCATGCTCCCGAACACATAAACGAGCCCCATGAACAGTGCTCTCCGGGAGCAGTAAATCCCCAAGGATTGGTTACGGTATGAGCAACCCATCCATCTGCACCGTATTGTATCCTTGCAGTTCTCTTTCCGTGTTCGGAGATAAACCTTATATAATCGAGAAGCGGTTTGACGGTTTCGGGCATATTGCACACTTCCGCGGGCCAATAGTTCATCTGCAGGTTAATATTGATGTGATAATCTCCGTTCCAGGGAGTCTGATACGTTCCTGCCCAAAGGCCCTGCAGATTTGCCGGAAGCCTGCAGTTATATGATGAAGAAGCAAGAAGATATCTTCCGAAATCAAAATATTTCAGCACAAGGTCATTGTCTGTCTCTCCGTTTTCCACCCTCTCGATCCTGTCTGCAACAGGCATGCTTTTGAGTGACTCATCTGTGCCATTCAAAGAAATCTTAACTCTGCCGAGCAGTTCGGCGAGAACAGGTGAACTCTTTTCATATTCGTCATCAAAAGACGAGCGGACTGCTGCCGTAACGGATTTTTCGGCCTCCTTAAGCGCTTTTTCGGGATCATGTGACGGAACGGGTTTCCCATCTGCTCCGGGCATTTCATAAGTTGTCCTTACGTCACCGGTGAGTCTGAAAGATTTTGTACCCTTTATATGAACACCATTTTCATCGGCAGAGATGCTGCCGCCATCACATCTCACACTTATATATACCGCATATGCAAGAGATCCCGGTATTGAGTGCACAAGCGTTATGGAATCAGATTTATATGAAGGGGCTTCATATTTATTTTCGTATCTTATATCCGCATCAAAGCAGCCGTCAGCCCTGTATTCTGCTTCAAGTACACCGGATGCAAACGAAGAAAACACCCTGTTCACATGTCTGATACCGCAGTCACTGTATTCGGTCGTGACAAGACCGCCGTCCATTTTCAGAGTCCTGGAATACCCGTCTGAACTTCTGTGCCCCGGGAACAATACATGGATCTCTCCGGCTGTCTGAAAAGAACCGAAGGCATCATTCATCCCGCTGCCGTGCGCACTTCCCTTTCCCCTGCATACCAGATACCTTTCAACCATTCTCTCTCCTACGGAAAACAGTCCGTCGAAAATAAGGCTGCGCATTTCATCCAGTTTTTCGGCGCATTCCGGGTTGTCGGCATCTTTGTCAAACCATCCGCTCCAAAGAGTTTCCTCGTTCAGCTGGAGAATATCCTCACGGGGATTCCCGTACACCATGCATCCGAGTCTCCCGTTTCCCAGCGGTGTTGCTTCCTCCCATTTTTCGGCAGGCTTATTCTGATAAATCGTCATATGCTGTCCTCCGCAGATAAAATCTTATCGGGTATTATTTTACTAAATCAGCCCTTCACAATCAAGCATACAGAAAGAAAAACCTGCTGATTTTTCAGCAGGCTGTGATTATTTCTACCGGGCAGTGATCACTTCCGTACACATCGGTAAGGATCAGACTGTCCTTTACTTTTTCCATGAATCTTTCGGACGCTATAAAATAATCTATTCTCCATCCTATGTTTTTTTCGCGGGCTTTCATCATATATGACCACCATGAATACCTCACTGTGTCGGGGTACAGTCTTCTGAAAGTATCGGCAAATCCCGCTTTCAGGTGAGCAGAGAACTGATTTCTTTCCTCATCCGTAAAACCCGCGTTCCGGTGATTGGATTTCGGATTCTTTATATCTATTTCCTCATGCGCCACATTCATATCGCCGCAGCACACGACAGGCTTTATATGATCCAGACGTATCAGATAGTTTCTGAAAGCTTCATCCCACTCCATTCTGTATTCGAGCCTCGTCAGCTCTCTCTGAGAATTAGGAGTGTACACGTTGACGAGGAAAAAATCATCATATTCCGCCGTTATTACTCTTCCCTCGCCGTCATGTTTCTCTTCTCCGATGCCGTAAGTTACATTGATCGGCTTGATCTTTGTGAAAATGGCTGTTCCGGAATATCCTTTTTTCAATGCGCTGTTCCAGTATTGATAATATCCTTCAGGCGAAAACTCAGCCTGACCCTCCAGCATTTTTGTTTCCTGAATGCAGAAGATATCTGCGTTCTCTTTCTCAAAAAACTCGTTGAATCCTTTGCCGAGAACCGCTCTGAATCCGTTGACATTCCATGAAATAATTTTCATATCGCCCTCTTTAAGCCCATGCCATTGTAGTAGGTTTCGGATCGTTTATTATAACTTCTTTCATTGTGGCAACAGCTTTTTTCAGCCCTTCATCAATAGACATCAGGCTGTCTTCATGCTCTATTGACAGATATCCGTCATACCCTACAAGTCTGAGATTATCTACCAGATCTTTCCACCAGTCGATGCCATGTCCGTATCCGACAGTTCTGAACACCCATGCCCTGTTTATCTCGTCGCTGTAATGCTTTGTGTCAAGCACTCCTGCTCTTGCAACGTTGATTTTATCGATTTTAGTATCCTTTGCATGAACATGGTGTATAGCATCTCCGAGCATTCGGATTGCGGGCGCAGGCTCCATTCCCTGCCAAACGAGATGTGACGGATCGAAATTGGCTCCTATAACCGGTCCTACAGCTGCTCTGAGTTTCAGAAGAGATTCGGTATTATAGCAGCAGAAACCGGGGTGAAGTTCGAGCGCGATCTTATTCACGCCGTGTTCCTTTGCAAACTTTACGGCTTCTGTCCAGTATGGAATGAGTACGTCGTTCCACTGGTAATCAAGTATTTTGAGGTAATCATCAGGCCACGGGCACGTCACCCAGTTCGGATATTTTGCACCCGGATGATCTCCGGGGCAGCCGGAAAAAGTCACAACCGTTTCAACTCCTGCTTTCTCAGCGAGAAGAATTGTTTTCCTGAAATCTTTGTCATAATTTTCAGCGATCTCCCTGTCCGGATGCACAGGATTTCCGTGACACGAAAGAGCTGAAATTTCCATATTGTGTTTTTTAAAAGTGTCTGTCCATTGAGTATATGCTTTCTCATCACTTAAGAGAATATCCGGATCCGCATGATCTTTTCCCGGAAAACCACCGCAGCCTATTTCTGCAGCACCTACTCCCAGGTTTTCAAGAATTCCGAGCACTTCATCAAGCGGCTTTGAAGCATATAAGTTCGCTAGTACGCTAAGTTTCATAAGTTCCCCTTTATACTCAATACAGGAAGGAAAGCGTTAGCAATCCTTCCTGTAGGTTTATTTTATGTTTATCAGAATCTTACGATGTCGCCTGTTCTGGCTGATGTGTAGATTCCTTCGAGAATACGTGTGATGCAGAGTGCCTGTTCGGGAAGCACTGTAGGATTTTTGTTTTCACGAACTGCGTTGATCCACTGATATGCTTCTTTCACTGAGGGATCATTGTCATCAATTCCTTCATAGAATGCGGCTCCGGCAGCTTCAAAGCTTGGCTTAAAAATATACTGCTTGTTCTGTCTTATGCCGTTGATACGGACACCGTCAAACATGTCAGCTCCTGCTTTTGTTCCGCAGATCATGCAGCAAGCTTCTCTGACTTCCAGAGTGTTGAGAGCCCATGCCGAATCAAGCGAGATCGTAGCTCCGTTTTCCATAACAACGAATCCGAATGCTGATGATTCAACCGTGAATTTTTCCGGATCCCACTGCCCCCATGCATTGCCCTGTTCCTGGTCATTGTTATGTGCATGATATGATGTGCCGAGGCAGTATTTCGGTTTATAGTTATCCATGAGCCAAAGAGTAAGGTCAAGTGCATGAGTTCCGATATCGATAAGCGGACCGCCTCCCTGTTCATATTCATTAAGGAAAACGCCCCAGGTCGGAACTGCACGGCGACGTACTGCACATGCTCTTGCAAAATATATATCACCGAAGGTCCCGATTTCAGCTTCGTGTTTCAGATACTGTGCCTGAGCGCTCTGTCTGGTCTGGTAACCGATTGTCAGAAGTTTGCCGGTCCTCTTTGCTGCATCGAGCATCTTCTGAGCTTCAACGGTATTGATTGCCATGGGTTTCTCACACATTACATGCTTGCCTGCTTCAAGAGCATCCACAGTGATAAAGCTGTGTGAGCGGTTAGGTGTGCATACATGTACAACATCGATTGTCTTGTCCTCAAGAAGTTCCTTGTAGTTTGTGTAAACTTTAGCATCAGGTGTTCCAAACTGTTTCTTTGCTGCTTCAGCTCTTTCGGGAATCAGGTCACAGAAAGCTACCATTTCAACACCTTTGAGCTGTTTGAGAGACGGCATATGCTTCCCGTTTGCAATGCCTCCACAGCCTATAATACCGATTCTTACAACGTCTGATACGTTAGCCATTCATCAATCCTCCGGATTATTATTTATGAAGTTTATATGCGTGTTTCACACAGATATATTATAGAACATTTTTGCTTTTTTTCAATAGCATATTCTAGTAATACACCATATATTGTGGATTATTTTTTCGTTTTTTTCCATATATCGTATATTTTCAACCACTTATGTACTTATCCTGAGAGAAAACATACTGCGTACACGTATGGCTACTGGAATATTAATGTTTCCGAATTGTCATGCAAATACCTATAACTGATCCTAATATAATAAACGGAGCTATTCTTACAAATATCCACACAAATGCATGAATAATAACGCCGGATACCGCAAGTTCAGGATTACTGTAGTCCCATTCCAGATATGAATTGCCGGTACTTGCTATCAATATTAATATGACAACCGTGACCACACAAAGCGATATGAATATCCATCTCCATATCGTTCTCTTTTTTTCTTTGCCACGGGCAAGCTGCAAATTGATGATCTCCAGCTTTTCAGCTATCTCATCCATACGTTCATTGTTTCCCTCCGCATCTCTCGAAGCTGTTTCTGTAACACTCTCTCCGAGCAGCACGCTTACCGGAGTGTCAAGCGCATCTGAGATGGAAATAAGCATTTCGGAATCCGGTACGGACAGACCCTGTTCCCATTTAGAAATCGTCTGTCTGACGACATTAAGTTTAATCGCCAGCTCTTCCTGTGAAAGTCCCTTTTGTTTTCTTATTGATCTGATATTATCTTTTAACATGTCGGCACTTTCCTCCTTTCGTCGGGAGAATTCTACACCGAACACATCCGTTGCGGCAAGCAATGCAGATTAACATTGTATGTTTTCCGGTTCTTTTTCTGTTATTTCACACCTTTTTCTATAGCATCAATACGCTGACTGAGCGTCGGATGAGTGTATTCAAGCTTTACAAGCAGCGGAGAAGGCGCTAGTTCGGAGAAATTCTGCCTTGCAAGTTTTTTCAGTGCGCTGACGAGTTCCATTGCATA
This sequence comes from uncultured Ruminococcus sp., assembly GCA_902765885.1. Classification (GTDB taxonomy): domain Bacteria; phylum Bacillota; class Clostridia; order Oscillospirales; family CAG-272; genus UMGS1696. The sequence continues at coordinate 9,630 of CACXBN010000026.1, forward strand.
GCCTTCCTTTACTGCCTGTGCATCTGCCCTGTATTCTGCTTTTCTGGAAAAATAATTCGAAATAAGGCTGAAGAGCGGAGATATGAAGGCGTACTCCACGCTCATAATGATTATGACCGCAAAACCGTAATTCACTTCGCTGAATCCGAAAGAAGTGAATATTCCCAGTGTTCTGAGCGTCAGCCAGGCAAGAACACCGATAACTGCCATTTGAGCAAATGAAAGCAGCTGATTTTTGAGAGTATCCTTATGAAGGCCATGGCCCATTTCATGGGCAAATACCGCGCATATCTCGTCTGTTGTCATCGATTCTACCAAAGTGTCATACAGCACTATGGTTTTCATTTTACCAAACCCAGTGAAATACGCATTGGATTTTGTGGTTCTTCTCGATGCATCCATGATTTTTATGGCTCTCACCTTATATCCGTTCTTTTCAAGGAGTCCGGTAAGTTTTTCTTTAAGCTCTCCGTCTTCCAAAGTTCTGAATTTGTTGAATATTCTGCCGAAAACCGGAAACACAAATGATACCAGAATCAGAATCAAAGTCATTAAAACAGCAAATGCCAAAATAAGCCAGTCGCCGAACAGCTTATGTGTTTCGATAAGAAGTCCGCCAACTCCCGTCATAATAACAAGGCCTATGATGAACTGCTTTATCTGATCTCCCCAGAATGTTTTTGCCGTTGTCTTGTTGAAACCGTATTTTTCCTCTATCACCATCGTATTGTGCCAGTCAAACGGTATCATAATAAGCTGAGTGAGTGCTGACAGCAGCATTACGGAAAACATCTGCATGAATACATCCTTTGGAAACAGTCCCGCAAAAGCCGCATATACATTAAAAACAAGCAGCACAAGGTCAATAAGAAATGAGACTGTTGATGAAATGATGGAAAAACGTGCTTTTTCACCATGATACTGTCTCCATTTGGGATATGTCTCCCTGTCATAGATATCACTGACATTTTCGGGTATTGGATTTCCGGCTGATTTCATCCGCACTATCTCAAGCAAAAGATTGAAGAGATATATTATAGTAAAGATAATGATAATCCAGAATTTAAACA
>CACXBN010000027.1 GCA_902765885.1 uncultured Ruminococcus sp.
CCGGCTGTCTGTCAGCTCTCAGGTCTTCATCGCGGAAGCATCTGGCTATCTGGATATATCTGTCAAATCCGGAATACATGAGCATCTGTTTATAGAGCTGCGGAGACTGGGGAAGTGCGTAGAATTTTCCCGGGTGCACACGGCTGGGAACGAGGTAGTCGCGCGCTCCTTCAGGCGTTGGCTTTATAAGGCACGGCGTTTCTATGTCTATAAATCCCTGGGTATCAAAATAGTCACGTGCTATTTTGACTATTTTCGACCTTGCAATGATGTTTCTCTGGAGATCAGGACGTCTGAGGTCAAGGTATCTGTGCTTGAGTCTGAGTTCTGCTTTTACGTCACTGTTTTCCACAATGGCAAAAGGAGGTGTCTGAGCTACCGAGAGGATCTTGAACGAAGTTACAAATATTTCTATTTCCCCTGTTGGGATGTTTTTGTTTATTGCGGCTTCTCCCCTTGAACGTACAACACCTTTTGCCGCGAGAACATACTCTGCTCTGACGCCGAACGCCAGATCGAATATCTCTCTTTCAGTATTATCGTCAAATGCCAGCTGGACTATTCCGGTCCTGTCTCTGAGATCTATGAAAATCAAACTGCCAAGGTCACGCTGTCTCTGACACCAGCCTACAACCGAGACATTTTCTCCGATGTTTGATGAGTTAAGAGTACCGCAGTAGTGGGTCCTCTTGTCTGTGCTTGTAAATGATTCCATTTTTCTTCCTCGCTGTGAACTATATGTTTTTTGAAATAATGTATTCGGTGATTTTATCAAGAGTCAGCTCTGTCTGTTCTCCCGTTGCCATCTCCTTGAGAGAAGCCTTGTTGGCTTCAAGCTCTGAGTCTCCGATGATGAGAACGTATTTTGCGGATATTTTGTCCGCGTATTTCATCTGAGCCTTCAGGCTTCTGCCGACAAGATCAGTTTCGGCATTGATACCTGCTTTTCTGAGTTCGGAGACGATCTCAAGTCCCTTGCGGCCGGCATTTTTCCCCATTGAAGCTACATAAAGCTCAGGTACTGCAAGGACCGGGGGCTCTATGCCGTCCTGCTTCATGGCAAGGATCAGTCTGGTGATCCCCATGCCGAATCCTATTCCGGGCATTTTGGGTCCTCCGAGTTCTTCCATGAGTCCGTCATATCTTCCGCCGCCGCACACAGTGCTCTGAGAGCCGATGCCCTCAGCTATGAATTCGAAAACTGTCTTTGTGTAATAATCAAGTCCCCTTACAATGTGAGGATCCACCACATAGTCGATGCCGCATGCATCAAGACTCGATTTCAGATCTTCAAAGTGTTCCTTGCATTCCTCACACAGGTGGTCGATTGTTTTAGGCGCATTCTGCGCGACTTTTTTGCATGAATCGTTTTTGCAGTCAAGAACTCTGAGAGGGTTTGTTTCCATCCTTTCGCGGCAAGTGTCGCATAAATAGGATTCATTTGCCCTGAGATATTTTACGAGCTCTTCTCTGTAAATCGGTCTGCATTTCGGACATCCGATTGAGTTTATGTGAAGCTTTATATTCTTCAGACCTATTTTTTTGAGAACCGAATCGGCAAGTGATATGATCGTGAAATCCGCAAGTGAGGAAGGTGCGCCGAACATTTCACTTCCGAACTGTACAAATTCACGGCTTCTTCCCGCTTCGGGCTTCTCGTATCTGAAACAGTTTATGATATAGAAATATTTGAGAGGCAGTGTGTCGGATATCTTTCCGTTTTCTATCAGCGCTCTTACGACGGAAGCCGTTCCTTCAGGTCTCAAAGCGTACATCGTGCCGTCTTTGTCGGTGAAAGAATACATTTCTTTCTGGACAACATCAGTGGTTTCCCCGACACCGCGCTTGAACAGTCCGATTTCCTCAAAAGTAGGTGTTTTGATTTCGGTGAATCCGAATACTTCAGCTGTTTCTCTCACTATGCCTTCTATGTAATTCCACGCAAAAACATCCGGAGCCATTACATCCATCGTTCCGCGTGGCTTGATGATTTTTTCCATGTTAAAATGATTCTCCTGTGAATCGTTTATAGTTACCCCTCATTATATCAAATGAAGTGAAAATAATCAATGATATTGGGGAAACGAGTCAAAAAATGTTGCCATACAAAAAATGATAATTGCCTTGATTTCAGCTTTTCAGCATGGTATCATAAACTGATTTGTTAGACACGAAAATATCGGGACAGCGGTATGATTACGGTGATTTTATGACGGAATTGCAATTTGAAAATACAATAAAAGCATATGGCATTGAATCCGCAATGAAATGCGCCGACATTATTTATATCGGTTTCTCCGGAGGTGCGGATTCATCCTGCCTTCTCCATGTTATGAGCGAGTGGTGCAAAAGGGCAGGAAAAAAGCTCGAAGCACTCCATATGAATCACATGATAAGAGGAAAAGAAGCACAGAGAGATGAGGAGTTTTGCCGTAAGATTTGTGACGGACTAGGAATCATCCTGAATGTGTATTCATTTGACGTGCCGGGATATGCCGCAGAAAACGGATACGGCATGGAAGAAGCCGCAAGAAGAGCGCGGTACGGATGGTTTGAAAAAACAATAGAATCAAGCCGTGCCGAAGGCAAGACCGCTCTGATTGCGACAGCTCATAATGCGGACGACAATCTGGAAACTGTCATTTTCAACATGATGCGCGGCAGCGGCACAAAAGGTCTGAGCGGAATAAGTCCCTTGAGAGACGGCAAATATGTAAGACCGCTCATAGGAGACACATCTGAAAACATCAGAAAATGGTGTAACGAAAACGGCGTGGATTATGTGATCGACTCCACAAATTCAGATGATGCATATACAAGAAATCGCATCAGGCATGTTGTTATCCCCGAACTCAGAAATATCTTTGAAAAGCCCGAGAAATCGGTTCAAAGGCTGGGAAACCTTTTGAGAACGGATGATGATTATCTGAATTCGGTTGCCGTCAGAGAGACGGGAGCAGGCAGTTGTACTGTTCCAAGAGAGAAAATAAAAGGTCTTCACAGAGCCGTTGCTTCCAGGATCATAAGATATCTGTATGCAAATGCAGCAGGTACAACCAACAATCTGGGAGAATCCAATATTGCCGATTCTCTGGAGCTGATATGCAGCGAAAAAACAGAAGGAATGATATCCCTTCCGGGCGGATTGATCCTGCATGTAGACAGAAATAATGTTACAGTCGGAGCCGTTGTCGAAAGAGCCGAACAGAATGACGGTTTTCTCTATGAATATACCGGAGAAAAAAACGAAAAATATGAAGCAAAAGACTACGAATTGAACTTTTACCTGGAGAACAGCGGAGAAGAAGAAAAAAAGATTGACGTAGAGAAAAATATTTACAAATTATCTACATTAACAGTGCTTAATTTTGATAAAATAAAAGGAACGCTGAAGGTTCGCTGCAGACAACCGGGTGACGAATACAGATTCGGCGGAATGACACGTAAACTGAAAAATTTATTCATCAACAAAAAGATGACAAAAGATGAAAAAGAACATATTCCTATTGTCTGTGATGATGAAGGAATAGTCTGGATCCCGGGATTCCCGCCGCGAGACGGCGCAAAACATACGGGAAAAGGACAGAAGCTCATATTGGAATTCACAAGCAGAACTTAGCAAAGACTCCGGAGGGTAAAATGGCAAAATATTCAATTCTTGACGATGACATACAGGAAATTTTATTATCTCCAGAAGAAATAGATAGCATAATCGAAAGAATCGCCGATGAAATCGACCGAGATTACAAAGATTCAAAAAGGCTCCTTCTTCTCGGTATTCTTAAGGGCAGCGTCGTGTTTATGGGAGAATTGATGAAAAAGCTCAAGATTCCCGTTGAGATAGATTTCATGAAAGTTTCGTCGTATGCATCAGGAACAAAATCGAGCGGAAGGGTTAACATCCTGCTCGACTTGAACCGCAAGGACCTGTCTGAATGTGATATTCTCATAATCGAAGATATCATCGACAGCGGAAGGACACTTTCATACCTGTGCGAATACCTTGCGCTTAACGGAGCTCGTTCCGTCAAAACATGCACACTTCTCGACAAGCCCTCAAGAAGAGAGGTCAATTTCACACCGAATTACAGAGGGAAGGAAATACCGGACAAGTTCGTTGTAGGCTATGGACTTGATTATGCGGAACAGTACAGAGCCCTTCCGTACATCGGCGTACTTAAACCGGAAGTATACAATAAGTAAAAAAGCAAATCCATCTATTATCTATTCCCAAAAAGGAGAATGATTATTACTGATGAAAAGTGGTATCAAAACCGCACTTATTTATGTGGTTCTTATAGTTGTGATAATTATAGCTTCCACCGCTCTATGGAACTCCATTCCGAAAGAGGAAGTTACCTACGGTGAAGTTGTTAAATATTTCATGGACGAAAAAGTCTCATCGTTTGTTGTCGGAAAAGACAACAAACTTCAGATGGAAGTCCGAACAACCGACAGCGAAGGTAAAGTCGGAAAAAAGACTGTTACATATAATTTAAGGAGTCTCGA
>CACXBN010000028.1 GCA_902765885.1 uncultured Ruminococcus sp.
CCCAACCAGTTCGGAATGGATTCTTTCGATCTTGACGACGCATTCGGAGAAAAGAAAAACCATATGTGTTCGGCTGACCTCCGCGAGTTCATCAAAGACAATTTCCTCGACCTGAACGTCGGCGGGAAATTCAATCCGCGTGACATTTTCGGCTCCCACACCGATATGGATCATATCTACAACACTCCGAGAGCATGGTTCATGGGAAGATACCTGACACCGTATTCGCACAAATGGGACGGAGAAGACAGGGAATTCGGGCCGGAAAGCGATAATATCCCCTGGGCTTTGGTGCCTGACAGAAAGGTTACCGTTGAAGATTTTATATATGTTCTTTCATCGAATTATCAGGGAACGCCGTATAACCCGTATCTTAATCACGACACCGGAGTTAGAGGAAAATACCGCTCGATAGGAATCAACCGCACTGGCGTCACATCGATATGTCAGATAAGGGACAATGTTCCGGATGAGATAAAGGGACTTGAATGGATCTGCTACGGATCTACATCTTTCAGCGCATTTATTCCGGTTTATGTAAATGTTGAAAAGATGCCGAAATATCTATCTGACGTGACTCTTGATACTTCAACCGAGAATTTTTACTGGAGCAGCAGGCTCATCGATGCGCTTGCCGATCACAATTACTCAACAAGCATCCAGAATATAGAACGGTACCGCGGCGCGGTAAGTATAAAAGGCAGACAGATCGTAAATGAATATGATAAAAAGATGACCGAAAGCGGAGATTTCTCCCTGACGGAAGAGGCTAACAGAAAGATTTGCGAGATGGCAAAGAAGAAAACGGGAGAAGTTCTCGGAAAAGTGCTGCATGACGCAAGTCTGCATATGAAGAACGGATATAACAGAGCCGATAACTGACATACAGTTCTCAGTAAACGAAAGACAGGTGGAACATGGCCATTTTCACTAGATTTTATCTCGACAGGGAAAAAGATATAATCGTGACCCTTGAGAAGCCATCATGCGATTACGAGCTCGATTATACGATTTCTACACCGAATCACGGCACGGGAAACCTTATTACAAACCTTGCGGTGATGTGCGGACTCGGGATCTCAATGGATGAAAACGGCCTTAAGGTCATAAAAGGCAAAATACCGTCATACATCGATCAGTACAACAACCGGATGTATATTTTCAGACTTGCCGGAACAAAGGTGGCAAACATTTTTCCGGACGGCCGTGTGGAGATGAAGGCGTCCGTACCGGCGATTTCCAAAACGCTTATGTCACAGACCAAGAATTATAAGCTTGATGAGAAAAGGACGATAATCAAGACGTATATTTTTGAGGAGACCAAGTTCCGCACCGACCTTCACACCCACATGAATGCAAATCTTCCCGCGGATACCCTTATCGCGCTGGGAATATTCCATCAGCTCAGATATCCGCTGTATTACATAAAGAAGCTTGGACTCAGGGTGACGGAAAAACAGAAAGAGCTTCTCCTCGAAAGACGCGGGAAAGCCGAAAAACTATACTTGGATTCCGGACTTGAAGGAAGATATCTTGACAGAAAGATCGACGACAACACGTTTATCAATTTTGCCTCGCTGATCCTTGATAATACGGCCGAAAATACGGAATACAATATACCGAAAATCAGAAATTCCCTTGCCGTGATGAAAGACGGACAGGCTGTTTTCACAAACCTTGAAAAGGTATATCTTTACAGGTATGTGTTCACGAAAGGCGAAAAAGCAGAAGATCCGATTGATATCGGTGAAGTTCCCGACGTTCCCGATGAAGATATAAACAAGGCGCTGAGGACGATGTACAGATACCGGAATGAAAACAGTCACTTCAAAAACAATTCGCTGTTTCAGGACAAGCTCCTTCTCACCGCGCTGTGGTATAAAAGCCAGGGAATAAACTACGTTGAAATATCGGACACCACTCTGGCGAAAAGAAGTTCGGCAGCAGAAAAACTCAAAGAGATACATGAGGTCATGCCGTATATCACCGAAGAGACCGGAGTGGTCATAAGATTCCTCGCGGCAATAAGGCGGATACCTCTCACGATAGTAAAAGACCACATAGAATCGGATTATTTTTCGGAGAACATCAACACACTCAGGGCTGTCGCCATGGATCCGTATGTTGCAGGCAGCGATTTTGTCGGAGAAGAGATCAATGATGTCATGGAGCTGAAAAACGTGATATCGGAGATCGTAAAAATCGCAAAGGACATTCCGTCATTTGTGGTCCGCATACACGCAGGAGAAAACGATTCTCTTAAAGACAATGTCATGAACAGCGTAAGGTGTGTCATGGAAACTCTTGCACCTGGACAGAAGATGCCTCACCTGAGAATAGGACACGGTCTCTATACCGCAAATCTGAGATCCGAAAAGGGCAGGGAGCTTATAGATCTTCTGAAAAGAACGCATACCGTTCTCGAATTCCAGATAACTTCCAATGTCAGACTGAACAACCTGAACCAGCTTGACTCCCATCCCCTGAAGGAATATCTGAGAAACGATATTTTCTGTGTCGAAGGAACGGACGGCGGAGCTTTGTACGGTACAACGCCGATAGATGAACAGCTTGCGCTCGAAAAAATGCTGGGACTTACAAAAGACGATCTTCTTAAAATGAAGAAGACCGAAGATATCATAGTAAAGGCTTCTCTTGAGGGTTTCAATGAGAAACTGAAGAAGTTTGATGAGTACATAAGAGAAAATAATATATCCAATATAGAAGAACTGTATAATCAGAGAATCGGGAAACTCGGAGATGATCTTTCATCTCTTGTTTCAAATGAGCAAAAGGAGATGTCGTCGGAAGTTCTTGCGAGCGCCATAGCACCGCTTCCGGATAAAAAACTGCCTGTAATTGTCGCAGGAGGCAGCTTCAACAACGACAGACACAGGACGGTCATGAAAAATGACATAAAACTCCTGATAGATAATATGCTTTCGCTTGCCGATCCTGATGAGGTTTTCTTCGTCATAGGAAATAAGATAAACGCATACGAAAAGTATCTTTGCGAGAAAGCGGGAGGCAGATTTGACATATACGCATTCGTGCCTTCAAGCATTTCCGAAAATGAAAGGAAAAGGATACTGAATTCAGGTGTGAAAGTCCGTGTAGCAATTGAGCCGTTGGGACTTGGCACATATAAAAGCATAGCGTATGAGATTTTCAAGAACAGAAGATCCGTGCTCATTGCGCTTGACGGAAATTCCGCGGGAGCAAATCTGATACAGGAAGCCAAAAACGGAAAGAACAAATGCACCATCTTCGTGCACCACTCGTCAAAATCACTCAGGGAAAAGGCAGAATCTCTGAGGGGATATGCCATACTCTTCAAGGACACCAGAGAGGTTACAGAAAAATTAAAAGAAATAATAAAACAATATAAGGAGACCAGTTATGACAGGACTCGAAAAAACAGTTAAATTCCTCGATGAGGCAGGAACTTATTATCTTGCTACCGCAGAGGGGGACCAGCCGAGAGTAAGACCATTCGGAACAGCCCTTGCATATGGCGGAAAGCTCTATATCCAGACCGGAAAAGTCAAAAATGTTTCAAAGCAGCTTATGCTGAATCCGAAAGCGGAAATATGCGCTTTCAAGGATGGCATATGGGTTCGCATCTCAGGAGAGCTCAGAGAAGACGAAGCAAGAGAAGTCAAGACGGCAATGCTCGAAAAAATGCCTTCTCTCCGCGCCATGTACAATGAAGACGACGGCAATATGCAGATGTTTTGTTTTGAAAATGCCACTGCGGTATTTTCATCGTTTACTTCTGCACCCGAGACAGTAACGTTTTAATATGATGTCTCTGTCCTAGATAAGAGTTGATATGCATATTCATACATTCAATAATAGAAATATTCGTATATATGAATATTGCAGAGAATAA
>CACXBN010000029.1 GCA_902765885.1 uncultured Ruminococcus sp.
ATAGGCGAAGATGAGGATGAACTTGAAAAGAAAATTCAATCTTCGCATCTTCCGAAGGAAGTCAGCGAGAAGTTGACCAAAGAGCTCGGAAGACTTAGAAAAATGGCATTCAGTTCACCTGATGCAGCTGTTCTTCGAAATTATATCGAGACTTGTCTGGAAATCCCGTGGGGTATGAAAACCAAAGACAGAGTTGATATCAAGGTGGCAAAGAAAATTCTCGACGACGACCATGACGGACTGGACAAAGTGAAGGACAGGATTCTCGAATTTCTTGCCGTAAAGCAGCTGAATCCCAACATCAAAAACCAGATTTTGTGTCTGGTCGGCCCTCCCGGAACCGGAAAAACTTCTCTAGGAGCATCAATCGCACATGCAATGAAGAGAAAATACGTACGCGTCTCTCTCGGAGGCGTACGGGATGAATCCGATATCAGGGGACACAGAAAGACATATATAGGTTCAATGCCCGGCAGAATAATAACCGCTCTCACACAGTGCGGTTCAATGAACCCTGTTATGCTCCTTGATGAAGTAGATAAAATGTGCTCTGACCTCAGAGGAGACCCTGCATCCGCTCTCCTTGAAGTCCTTGACAGTGAACAGAACAAAGCCTTCAGGGATCACTTTATAGAACTGCCTGTTGACTTGTCAGATACCCTGTTCATCTGCACGGCCAATACTCTGTCGACAATACCGAGACCCCTTCTTGACAGGATGGAAGTTATCGAACTGCACACATATACACCTACGGAAAAGCTTTCCATAGCTAAACACCATCTTCTTCCGAAACAGCTCAAGAGACACGGGCTTGACAGAAAAAAACTGAAAATATCCGACAAAACCATAATGGCATTGATTGACGGATACACACGTGAATCCGGGGTCAGAAATCTCGAAAGAGAAATAGGCTCGCTTTGCAGAAAGGCAGCAAAGAAAATCATTGAGACTAACGTATCCTCAATCTCAATCAAATGTGATGAACTTGAAGAGTATCTGGGTCCTAAGGTTTTCATAGATGATGAAGTGTCAAAACGAGACCTCGTCGGTGTAACAAACGGACTGGCATATACAGAGGTGGGCGGAGATTTACTGAAAGTCGAAGTGCTTCCTGTGGACGGCAGCGGCAAAATAGAACTCACGGGTACTCTCGGAAATGTAATGAAGGAATCCGCACAGATTGCCGTAACTTACACCAGAGCCCATTGTGACGAATTCGGAATACCAGCCGATTTTTACAAAACCAAAGATATACATATCCATGTCCCAGAAGGTGCCGTTCCAAAAGACGGGCCAAGTGCCGGAGTAACTCTTACAACTTCGCTTATAAGCGCATTATCAGGCTTAAGAGTGCGCCATGACATTGCGATGACGGGTGAGATCACACTCACAGGAAGGGTTTTGCCTATCGGAGGACTTAGAGAAAAAGCCACAGCTGCTTACTCCAAAGGAATAAGGACCTTGCTTATTCCGAAAGAAAACATGAGAGACATCAAAGAACTCGAAAAAGAAGTCGCAGATTCGATTACATTCATTCCCTGCTCGACACTTGAAGATGTGCTGAACAATGCTCTTGTAGGAAATGCACCGAAGCTCGATCTTCCGCCGATAACAGACGAAAGTGTTGCGGGGGAGAAAACAGGAGTAAATGTTAAAACAGGCGTAGTTCCTCAAATAAAAAGAAAGCGTTCATACAAGAACAACTGATCTTAAATGAAACCTAATTTAAATAATGTTAATCTTAAAATGTCAGCCGGGACAATCAAACAGTTCCCTGCCGACAGACTTCCCCAGGTTGCTTTTGCCGGGCGCTCAAATGTAGGAAAAAGTTCTCTGATAAACTCGCTCCTGCAGAGAAAAAGTCTCGCAAGGGTCAGCGGCGAACCAGGAAAGACCATAACCATCAACTTCTATGATATCGATAAAAAACTATATCTGGTTGATTTGCCCGGATACGGATATGCCAAAAGGACCCGATCCGAGCAGGCGGCATGGTCCAAACTCACTGACGGGTATTTCACAAACAACCCGAATATTGATTCTCTGAAACTTGTATGCCAGCTGATAGACAGCAGAACCGGCCCGACACAGGATGACATCAACATGATATATTACCTTCGGGAGACAAACACCCCTTATGTCATTGTTGCCACAAAGTCAGACAAACTGAATTCAACCGAAAAAAAGGAATTCATGAGCAGCATGGCTGAAGACGATATGACGTCAGACAGTCCGCTGATAATGTACTCATCAAAAACCGGTGACGGCAAAGCAGAATTGTGGAATCAAATATACGCGCACTGTTCCTTATAAGATGATTGCTGAGGTATGCTACTATGGTGTTGCATTCGATATATGATATAAACGAAAAAGGGCATTTGACTGTAAGCGGTCTTGACTCAACCGAGCTCGCAAAGGAATACGGGACTCCACTCTATCTTCTCGATACAGACCATGTACGCAAAATGTGCCGTACATACAAAGAAGCGATGGAGGAGTCGTTCGGATCGGATTCAAAACCGGTTTATGCCGGAAAAGCCCTTTGCTACTCGGGCATATATAAAATCATAAAGGACGAGGGGCTTTATGCTGACTGTGTCTCATCAGGTGAGCTTTATATAGCAACAAAAGCTGGGTTTGACCCGGAGCACATATTCTTTCACGGAAACAACAAGACTGATGAGGATCTCAGATATGCTGCTGTTCTTGGAATCGGTCATATAGTTGTTGACGGAGATGATGAACTCGATGCGCTTGAAGCCATAGCTTCAAATCTCGGTACAAACGTCCACATCATTCTGAGAATAACACCCGGTATTGATCCTCATACTCACAAGAAGATCATTACAGGAAATGTGGATTCAAAGTTCGGGACCGCAATTAAAACCGGTCAGGCCAAAGAAATCGTTAAAAAGGCTCTATCTAAAAAAAATATAATTCTTGACGGTCTTCACTGTCATATTGGTTCTCAGATATTTGAAACGGAACCATTCGTTGATGCTCTTGACATTATGATAAAATTTATGTCAGAACTGAAAAAAGATCTCGGTTATGAAACATCACTCCTCAATCTGGGAGGCGGATTCGGTGTCAGATATACCGAAAAGGACCCTGTCATAAACTATACTGCAAATATAGAAAAGCTCGGTGAGGAACTTTCGAGACTGTGCCTGCTTTACGATGTCAGAAAACCGGTTATATATATGGAACCCGGTCGTTCGATAGTCGCCGCCGCCGGAGCAACTCTTTATACCTGCGGCACGGTAAAGGAAATTCCGGGATTCAGAAATTATGTTTCGGTTGACGGCGGAATGACAGATGACCCGAGATATACCCTTTATCAATCCGAATATACGATAGTAAACGCAACAAAAGCCGGAGAAGAAGCTGATTTTGAGTGCACCATCAGCGGAAGATGCTGTGAAAGCGGAGATCTGCTTGCGGAAAACATAAAAATCAGAAAACCAAGTCGCGGGGACATTATTGCAACGCTGGTAACAGGAGCATACAACTACTCCATGGCTTCCAACTACAATATGATTCCACGAGCTCCACTTGTGGAAATAAGCCGCGGCAAGGCAAATCTGGCAGTCAGACGCGAAACCTTTGAAGATCTGATATCCCGAGATGCCGATCCGACAAAGAAAGGATAACTACCGATGCTTATACGTTTGATCCAAAGCGGGTTCAGTCCCACTTTGCTTATATCTTTCCTGCTTGCGATTCCCTGTATTATATTTTCTCTGAGTGCACATGAATGCGCACATGCATTCGTTGCATACAAGCTGGGCGATGACACCGCAAGACTGATGGGAAGAATGACGCTCAATCCAATGAAACATCTCGACCCGATAGGAACTGTCCTGCTTCTTATAGCCGGATTCGGTTATGCACGCCCGGTGCCTGTAAATCCGTTGCGTTTTAAAAACTCGCGCAGGGGAATGGCTTTGACAGCTCTTGCCGGTCCTGTCACCAATTTTATCATTGCATTTTTCTTCACCATCATATACGCGGTATTCATAAAGGTATTTCCGTTCAATGCCATAAGCACTGACACCGGTGTTTTCTGGTTTATGATAATCTCATATTTACTTTCATATATGGTTGCGCTTAACATTACTCTGGGAGTATTCAATTTTATTCCGATTCCTCCTCTGGACGGTTCAAAGATACTGCAGCTGATAATTCCCGACAGAGCGTATGAGAAGATACGTCCATATGAAAGATATATTTCTATCGTTTTCATTGTACTTCTCGTTTCAGGGGTATTAAGTGTTCCGATAAATGCTGTATCGTCATTTATTGAATCGGGATTCAGGTGGTTCGTGTACCTGATCCTCCCGTTTCTGAGATAAACACAGGTAAATAATGAGCATGACAAATCCCATTAATTATAAAATAGAAATATATGAAGGTCCCCTTGATCTTCTGGTATCTCTGGTTGAAAAAAACAAAATAAATATAGAAGACATACCTATTGATCTGATATGCACGCAATACATGGAATATATTGCTGACGCGTCTTCCCATGATATAGAGTTGGCATGCGAATTTCTGTATATGGCGAGTGAACTTATGCTTATCAAAAGCAGGATGCTGCTTCCGAGAGATCCCGAGAAAGATGAAGACCCGAGGAAAGTCCTGGTAGACGCAATCGTAGAATACCAAAAGGCCAAGCTCGCCGCATCTGAGCTTACTGATCTGTACTCGGAGTATGGCAGCAGGATGGTCAAGGAAACCGATGATATATCACCGGACAAGACATATGTTGCCGATCAGACTGTTGAGTTGCTGACAGCCGCGCTTCTGAAAGTTTTATCAGAAACACCGCAGCTCAGCAACGAAAAAATCAAGGAAAAAGAATTCGGGCAGATTGTAAACGCTCCAAGAATTCCGATTCATACCGTTATTTCAAGCTTAATAGATAATTTAAAAAAATCCGGTAATGAGATTTACCTTGACTCGTATTTCAGAGATTCGTCTTCCAAATCAGAAATAATAGCAAAATTCATAGGCATACTCGAGCTTATGAAAATTCACACTATTTATATAGAAGATGACTCCGAAAACCAGTCAGGTGTGACGGATATTTCATGTGCTCACATCAAAATCAAACTTATTAGTGACAGCCCCTCGCTTCCTGATGAACTGGAAGTATATCAATAATTATCGAACAGGAAAACACAATGAACGATAACGAACAGCTCAGACTGACAGATGAAACGGTTTATACCACGGAACAGAAGTTTGCGATTATAGAAGCCTGCCTGTTTGCGGCAGGTCATCCGCTCACATATGACAAACTTGCTGAAGTTCTCTTTATTTCAGAATCAGAGTGCAAAGACCTTGTTGAAAAATTCGAGAAACTGTACAACGATGAATCATACATGCCGAGAGGCGTAATTCTTGTAAGATACCCGGATTCATGTCAGCTTTGTACCCGTGAAACTTACGGTAAGGAAATCAAAGTTGCACTTGGAATGAGGAGAAGCGGTAATCTCTCGCAGACACTCCTTGAGGTTCTTGCAATCATCGCTTACAATCAACCTTCGACAAGAGCATATGTTGATACGGTCCGCGGAGTGGATTCCGGCTATGCCATCAATGCCCTCTCGGAAAAAGAACTTATTGAAGTATGCGGCAGACTGGAAGCTCCGGGAAGACCTCTTCTGTACAGAACCACAAACAAGTTTTTAAGAGTTTTCGGAATATCTGATATAGAGGAGCTGCCTACAGTTACCCTAAAAAAAGAAACCGGAGAGGAAATAGAAATTGCCCCGGAGGACCACTCAGAAGATCAGATAATTATTGACGTATCCGAATCATAATATCACAAATGTAATCGCACACAAACTTGACAGGAGGTGAGAGCCGGTGGTTTTTCTTTATATTCTTCTCGGCATAATACTGCTGTTCGCTCTCATTTTTTCTTTGTTTATAAAAGCTGAGATCATTTACAGGAATGAAAGCGGATTCGGACTGAAAGCAGGCGCAGGACCTGTTATGATTACGGTGACTCCAAAAAAGAAAAAAGAGATAAACCTCAAAGATTACTCATACAAAAAATTCCAAAAAAGACTTGAGAAAGAAAAAAAGAAAAAAGAAAAAGCCGCTCTGAAAAAAGCGAAAAAGGAGAAAGCAAAAAAAGAAGCCGAAAAGCTTGCTCCGGATTCAAAAGAGAAGGACACCGGCAAGATGGCTTCGATTATATCCCTCATAAAGTTCGGAATCGGAGAGGTCGGAATACTGATAAGCAGCATAAAGACGGAAATCAGATCGCTTCACATAATCTGCAGCGGTGAGGATGCGGCAGACACCGCCATAAAATACGGCACTTTTTCAGCAGGAATATCAACAATTCTCGAGCTGCTCTCACTCTCATCACTAAAGCCGCCGCGCGACGGCTGCGTGACTCTTGATTATGATTTTCTGTCAGACAAATCACAATTTGACATTGATATAATTTTCAAAATCAGGATTTTCACCATAATCAGGATCGGAATGCACGCCCTTGTATGGTTTATAAAATCTAAAATCAAAAATAAAACATAAAAATATTTTGACGAGGTGTATTATGGCTGACAACACAAACAAACTGGGAGAAATGAACAAATCGTCTCTTGATTCTATCAAATCGATGCTTGATGCAAATACTATCGTTGGAGATCCGATAGAAACTCAAAATGGTGTATGTATTATACCTATTTCCAAAATAACGGTGGGGTTCGCTTCAGGCGGACTTGATTATGCTGGAAAAGATTCAGCATCAAAGCCGAACAACTTCGGCGGAGGCGGCGGAACAGGCGTGTCTGTTACACCGGTAGCATTTCTGGTTGTAAGCGCATCCGGAGAAGTCAACGTCCTGAATGTCAACAGTAATGTTTCCGGAACATCGGTGGATACTGTTTCGCAGGTGGTTGGACTTATCGAAAGGTCTCCTGAACTCATTGAAAGAGTAAAAAGCGCCCTCTCAAAAAAGAAAAACGAAGAAAACAACATCTGATCACATATTATACGGATGGAAAAAGTACGAATTCAAAAGTATCTCAGCAACAGCGGCATTATATCAAGAAGGACAGCAGAAAAATACATTCTTGAGTCCAGAATCACAATCAACGGACTTCCTGCCAAAATCGGAGATACAGTTGACCCTTCGGCCGATATCGTAAAAATCGACGGTAAAGCCGTTGAATCTCAGAATAAGTATATTTATATAGCTTTGAATAAACCTGTCGGTTATGTGACTACCATGTCTGATGATAAAGACAGGCGAGATATATCAGCTCTTCTGAAAAACATAAATACCCGTATTTATCCTGTCGGGAGACTCGATATGTATTCCGAAGGGCTCCTCATCTGTACAAATGACGGTGAAGTTGCCAATAAACTGATGCATCCTTCTCACAGCATTTCGAAATCATACATCACGGTTGTCACGACTGAGGTCACTCCGGATCAGCTCGAAAAATTATCTGAACCTTTTGAAATTGACGGATATTTTTTGAAACCGTATGAAGTTGAATTGATCGGGCATCTGAGAGCAGAAAACAATAAGACATTTTCTTCACTCAGATTCACACTGCATGAAGGACGAAACCGTGAAATAAGGAAGATCTGCGCACATAACGGTCTTAAGGTAGCAAAACTCACAAGAATATCCGTTGGCCCTGTTGAACTGGGAAATCTTCCTTCAGGCAAGTGGAGATATCTCACTGATGAAGAGATAAAAAAACTGAAAGAAATATAATTGACAGGAGAATCATCTGATGTTTCATATTCAGCCTGTAAGATCAAGAGAAGAACAAAAAATAATTGCCGAACAGCTTGATACTGAATACTATGAAGACACATATGCCTTCTGTGCAGTGGAATCCGACCCGAAAACAGGCCAGGCACTCTCGCTTATTGGCTTATGTCAGTTTACTCTGAATCCGGAAATGTCTGAAATCAGAACGGTTTCATCTGCTCCCGGATATGAAGAAGACGAAGCGATGACCATACTGATTCGGACCGTCATGTCGTCTGCTTTTAAGGCGGAGATTCCATATATTGCTATAGATGAATCTGTTTTGACGAAAGATAAAATTCTCAAGCTTGGTTTCAGGTTCACGGATAACAAATGGATAATTGACCTGAAAAAATTCTATGAATCCCCGTGCCACTATAATAGTGATTAACAGAAGTGATCACTTATACCTTGTTGATATCATAATTTTTATATACGATTAGCATAAGGGCAGAAGCTTTATCACAGCTTCTGCCCTGTTTATATCTGATCGTATAAATTGTATCACGAATGCTCGGAAATATATGTTCTTGCTCTTCCCGCGATTATTCTTGCGGTTTCTTCGGCACTCTTTGTTCCGGCAAAGAATGAAGACAATTCCTCTTTAATTATATCAACGAGTCCGTTGTCGCTTCTCATTACATCAGTCGCATTCTTTACTATATCCATGACCTGGTCAGCGGCATCCTGTGAATACGGTACACGTGAATTCTTTGTATATTCGATATATTCATCAGAATATCCCATATCCTTAAGCCACTGGTATTCGCTATCATCTGCTGGATAATAATACCAGTTGTCTGGAGCACTCTTATATGATTCATTGAGGGTTTCGAGATTTGTCGCAAATGAGTAATAATATATGGGGGCCACGCTTTTGAGCATTACATCATCTCTTATTATTCCGCCTCCCGATGATCCGTAAAGCTCTTTGTCATCCATGAAATATTTCATGACTTCCCATGCCTGATTCTTAACTTTGGATGTCTGTCCGATTGCAAATTCTATTACGGGATAGATTATCGCGCCAGATGAGTTCTCTTTGTCAGTAGGAAATCCGATTGCAGTAATGTCAGGAGAGGCAAATGTCTGGCGGTTTTCCAGGATAAACGTGAAATTGTTTATGAATGAGTAATTGAACAAAGCTCTGTCTTTGAAAAATCTCAGATTATAAGTCTCCTGCAGCTCGTTTTCTTTTTCAGGGTCATACACATAATCATCGCCCATCTCTCCATAATATGATTCCCAGAATCCTTTCTCAGGAAGAGTTGCAAGATAATTAATAAAGTCTATGAATCCCTTAGTTTCAAACTTTGTTTCTGCAGTATCCCAATCGACGAAGGAACTGAGTGAGTTCACGAAAAAGTATTCCATAATCTCATTTCTGCTCTGGCCGAAGAAAGGCTCTGTTCCCTCCGGAAGAGAATTAATGCAGTTCATCATCTGCTCAAATGTCCAACCCGGCTTATTGCCTACAAACTTGCTTTTAGCGACTAAAGTCATCAGTCGGAAGGAAAGAATCATCGAATAGGTCTTTCCGTTCTCAGTACATGCTTCTATAACGTTTTCGAGATATTTGGACCTGTCTATTCCCTTTTCGGGGTCATCTATAAACTTGCTTAAATCAGCAAAAACATTGTTACGGAACAGTGATTCAGCCGAAAGATTTTCATTCAGCAGCACAAGATCGGGAACTTTTCCGGTAGACAAATCAGTGTTGAACTGCTTCCATGCCCCATTCCATTCATTTTCGGCAGTATTATACTTATCATAAGTAACGACATTGACCCTGATACCGGTATTTTTTCTGTTATATCTGATTATGGATTTGGTCACAGTCGAGTCGGTCGTTGCCATTCCGAGAGTAACCATCACCTCGTCCTTCATTTCTTCGTCAGGTATTCTCTCATATATATAACAGCTCATGCCATTGCCTGATCCGTCATATACGTAATTTGTAGCAAAAAATCTGCCGTCATTCAGAACAGTGACATTGTTTGTCTCATATGTATCTATGTCACAGTTTAAGAAATTCACGAATTCTTTTTCCTCTCCGGTGCTTACATCAACGGATGTTATTCCAGCCGTATCTCTGAGATAGATGATGTTGCCTATAGCACCGCATATTTCCCGATATGTTTCGCTGGAATAAAAGTCGGTGTTTATATCGAGTTTTTTGCCCTTCTCGTAAATCTCGAGAGTATCGCTTCCCCCGTTTCCGGAATTGCTGGTAATAAATGCTTTATCCCCTTTTATCGCAACGTATCCGAACCAGCCGTCTTTTTCCTCTTTGGTGACAACATTAAAATCAGGGTCAAGCACTATAAGCTTGGTGTCGATTGTCAGATAAAGATAACCATTGGAATCAATATAGGGATCATAATAAAAATACTGATCATCGGAAGCTCCGATTGCTTCCTTTATTTTTTCATCAAGCCTTACTTCGGACACTACCCTGTTACCTGTAAAATCGTATATTAAAAGCTTGAGCTGCTCATTGTTCATCTGGGTTTCTTCGTCCCATGATCCGCCTCTCAT
This sequence comes from uncultured Ruminococcus sp., assembly GCA_902765885.1. GTDB lineage: Bacteria > Bacillota > Clostridia > Oscillospirales > CAG-272 > UMGS1696. The sequence continues at coordinate 10,325 of CACXBN010000029.1, forward strand.
AACCAGGTACGCATTGCCATCGTTTCCGATCGACATGTTATTCATATAGAAATCCTGATACTCTTTTCCGAGATCGATTTCATACTCTTTGAGAGCAGATCCGTCAAATGGAACAACATTAACTGACTGCACTGAGAGATAACCCATATACCAACCGTCAGGAAGAATAACGCTGTATTCATCGTCGCCCTGAGTAGGAACATCAACATGTGGTTTTGTTGAGGGCGTCGAAGGTGTCGTTTCAGCTTGCGGTTTTTCACTTTCGGCAGTAGCTTCGGGAATGATTTCGGTGTCATAAGTAATGACTCCTCCATCGTCAATCCATTCATCCCCGTACCACTGTTCATAATAGTAACCGCTGCGTCTTTCGTATTCGTTGCCCTTGTCATCGTATATAATCGTATAATCTTTGTTTGTTGTCAAGTAAGCAGCGCTGTCAGTTGTAAATACCTGATTGATCCAGCCGGGAATATTGGTGGTATCAAGCTTGTGTCCGCCGAAAACATTCGTTCTTCTTGATGTCACGGGTGCCTCTTCTTTTTTAGTGCACGATGCAAGCGACATCATTGCCGAAAAGATAAATGTCAAGGCTAGAACTATGGATACTATTCTCTTGATTTTCATGTTATACCTCTCATTCGGTCATGTTATCTGTTTTTCTTAATTATCTTTTTAATGCTGAAGCCGGATTTTGCAAAAAACACAACTGAAACTATCAATGATATTAATGCAATAACCAGTAATGCAATCTGCAGAAGAAGAATTACGGCAGAATAATAATCATATATTCTGGCTTCATTTTCCCAGTACGGAAACTCAATTCCATTTGAGCTGATAAGGGAATATTTGAGGTTATTAAGTATCTCCCACCTGTTTTCAAGTGAAAATCTTGAAGAGACCTCGCTTCGGATTCCGTTTCCTTCTTGAACGGAAACCTGAGAATCGAAAATATTCTTTGCAAATCCTTTCACGCTGTTGGGGAGGCATACTTCAAAGTTTGTAAACATGAGACTGCTGTCTATCTTTTGATATCCGGCATAACTCATATATGCTCTTGGTATTTCTCCATACACCTTATTATACGCTGATGAGTCACCGTCAGGCTCTGAAATGCCAACAACCGTATATTCAATGTCCCCGACGGACAATTTCATTCCGATTATATTCTCTGCCCCGAACAGTTTCCATGCGAGATTCCTGTCAAGAACTATTCCCATAGGGACCGACGGATCATTCAGAAATGAGGAACCGTATGTGTATTTGAACGGATGAAATACGAAATAATCTCCTCTGACTATCACTGTTTTGGCATTGACGGTGGATTTAGGACCAGTAAGACTGACATCTTTCTCCGCAGAAAAGCTGTATATCCAGCTCTTGGCGTTTTCCTTTGGCGTAACAGACGCTTTAAGCAAAGCGTTGTCTATTGAATACACCCAGTTTTCCAGAGACCAGTCTGATATTTCCCCCTGCTTGGTATACATTGCGATGGTGGCATACGGCGACTTATCTGATGACCATCTGTCACCTGTATGTATGAATTCAAGCTTTGATGAAAAAGATCCGATAATCAGCTGAAGGGAGAGGGCGATTCCCGCAATCAGCACCGCGGCACAGAAAAAAATGACTGACTTCTTGATTTTACTTTTGTCAAGTACTGTTTTCACTTTTCTTCTCCCGCTTATTGATCCGTGAGTCTTACTTGCTGCTTGTCAGAAACAGGTGATGTTGCATTTGTTATTACAAACTCTCCGCCGTTAAGTCCTGAAACAGCTGACTGAGTATCATCTGATGCTATGACGGATATTGCGACCCTTCTTGCAGTATACTTGGTCCCGAGGGGAGTACTTACAGATTCCACTACCAGTACGAATTTACCATCGTTGTCATCTCTGATTGCGGAATTCGGGAGGACTGATGAGTAATATTCTGAATTGTTGCCTATCTGGAAGTTTATGTTCTGTCCGTCATACACATCTCCGGTAACGGAAATCGTTACAATCCTCTGCCTGCCCTGTGAGGCCGCATCAGACCTGATGTTGGTAACAACGGCATTCACATTGCTGTACCACCATGAATTTACCACGGTGCATGTCGCCCCGACCTGAACTCTTCTTGCTTCATCAGATGACATTGTTATTTCACATGTATATCCTTTTTCGGCGATATCAATGCTTGCAACACTGTCGCCGCTTGTCACCAGATTGCCCGGAACAACATTAATTGAAACTATTTTCCCGGAAATCGGAGCTGTGATTTCGGTAGTCGAGGGTGCTGTCTGATAATTTTCGATTTTTTTGGAGAGATCATCTATCTGCTTTAATGTTTCTTCTCTTTCTTTTCTTGTCGCTTCATTCGACCTGTTGATAGTGGCTACCGTTATCTGATATTGAGCCTCCATTTCTCTGATATTGTTTTCAGTGTCTTTGATGGATGTCGCTATATCTTCGGGATTGAGTGCTTCGTTGCTGTCAATTTTCTGATTGAGATCAGAAATGGATTTGTTAAGTTCCTTTAACTGTGCTTCTGCTTCGTTATATTCACTTTTTGTTTCGCTGAGCTTTTTTTCATTTGCACTTAGATTGCTTGTGGATTCATAGAGAGTTTTGGTGCTGTCATATGCGTTTTTAGCAAGGTTGTAATTCTCGGAAACCACGGAAAGCTCTTCTCTCTTTTTCTCAAGTGTTTTCTGAAGTTCGCTCAGCTGTCTGTTGTAGGAATAGAGAGTAATCTCGTCAACCGTGTCCATTCCTATGATATTCAGCTTCATGTATTGCTCTTCAAGCTCGCTTCTTTTATCAGAGAGCTGATCCTGAAGTGACATGATTTCATCGATATCAGTTGACTGTGCCATTTGCTGTCTGATCGTTTCGATTTCATTGTTCAAAGAAGCAATTACACCTGTGATTTGATACGCCTCGGTCATATCGGCGATCTGATTGCTGAGATCAGATACCTGCTGCTGAAGAGACTCGACTTCGCTGTTTATACGGGTGAATTCTGATTCTGCCCTTATATAATCTCCCTGATTTCTTGTTAATTCAGGCTGGAGATCTTCATATGTGATCCCGTTCTGTTTCAGAGCTGATTTGGCAGCACTTATATCCGCCTCAAGTTCTGAAATCAATGACGACAATTCAGTTGACCTTTCAGTAAGCTCGTCATATTTTTTCTGAAGTTCCTTCAGTTCTTCTTTCAGAACACCCGAAAGATCTCCTCCTTTTACGGCAATGTCGTATTGACCTCTGAGCTTGTTCAGATTTTCCTTTGCCTTGTTTATCTGATCAACAGCATTGGATATAGTCTCATTATTCTGAAGAGCAGTTATGTTGTCGTCGAGTTTACTGAGATCATACTGACTCTTGAGCGAATTGTACTGTGAAATAAGATCATCAAGCTGAGAACTGTTTCCTGATGCGAGCGTCATAATTACAGCATCTTTCTCAACCATATCCCCTTCTTTGTAGTATACAGATGTTACTTTTCTCGATTGGGTGAGATCCTGCTTTGCATCTGCCTCGAAAATTACATTATAACTGTCATTGGCTTTTATTACTCCGCTTGCTTTGACAGCAGTTGATAATGTTGAATATTTAGGATATTGTGCAGACACTTCCGGCAATGACATATTCAAAAATGTATTTGAGAAAAATGTAAGAACCAACAGAACTATCAGCAGTGCTATCGCAACATTTTTAATTATATCTTTTTTGTTGATTTTTTTCTTTTCGGACATATTAACCTCCGGGTATTTTTTATCAACCTTTTACTGAAGCAGAGTATGCGATTCCCTCGACAAGATACTCTTCGCTGTATAAAAACATTAAAATAGGCGGGAACATATATATCGATGCAGTTGCAAATGCAATTCCCGTATCACCTTCGTTGATCTTGGATAGGAATACGGACAACGGATACAGTTCCGTATTCTTAAGAAGAATAAGCGGCTGTTCGACCATGTTCCAGTAGTCTATGAAAATAAGGATCGCAACCGAATAAAGGACTCCTTTGCATATCGGCAGGAAAATTCTGAAGAATATCTGAAATTCACCTGCCCCGTCAAGTTTGGCCGCTTCCACTATTGCCGACGGAATTCGTTTCATGTATTTAGTAAGAATAAACACGGCAAAAGGCGAGAACACACCGGGCAGTATAATTGCGAACCTCGTGTCTATCAGGTTGAGTTTGTCAAGCGTAAGATAGTTAGGCACAAGCGTGACCTGATATGGCATCAGCATCAAAACAATATATACGAAAAATATCAGAGCTCTGAATTTGGTATCCATTCTGGCGAAAGCAAAAGAAGCTCCGCTCGCAACAAGAAGCTGAAATATCACAATCGGGAGAACATAAATAACCGAGTTCCAGAACTTCAAAAGGTAATTAGGGGATTTCACCAAAACCGTGAAATACTGTGACAATGTAACTTTGTCAGGTATCAGCTTGAGGTTTACCTTGTCAGCTATGAAAACCCTTCCGCCGTCGCCGGAAACGCCAAGCCCTGTAAATATTTTACCGTAATTTGCGGATATCTCAGTCGTTGACATAAAAGAGTTTGTAAAGGTAAACACTGTAGGAAAAAGGAACAGCACAGCGAACGTTATGAGAATTATCATCGCAAGAATAACGAAAATAACACGTTTCGGTTTCAGTTTTCTCTTTTTCCTTTTTTCAGGAAAGCGAGATGAATCAAGCAAAATGTCTTCTGTCATTCTTCAATCTCCTTTCCTGCCCTGTTATCAATCCAGAGCAAAACAGAGATTATTAAGATCATAACAAGTGACAGAACAAGAGCTGCGCTTGAAAGTTTCTGATAATCGAATCTTCCGAATGTGTTGTTCATAAAGTGCTGCAATGTGTACATTGATTCATAAGGGTAGTCTCCCGTAAGAAGATATACCTCTCTGAACACTTTGAACGAATTGATCAGCGACATTATCGTAACGAATGATATAGTCGAAACCAGATATCTCAGTTTAATGCTGAAAAATCTTCTGAAGCTGCCGCATCCGTCAAGCATTGAAACTTCCACGATTTCCTTTGGAATTGCAGACAAAGCAGCCATGAACATTATCATATTGTATCCTATGTTTTTCCAAAGGAACAGCAGTACGACGACGATTATGCCATAGTCCGATTTGAACCACTCGATCTTGTCAACGCCGAACAGCGCCAGAAAATCATTCGCTACCCCGTTATAATTGAACAGCACCTGCCATATAAGGATTACGGAAGCTGCGGGGACCACCATCGGTGACAGGAAAATGGTTCTGAATGTGCTTTTCAGAGGAATATTTGTGTCAAGTATCAATGCAAGCATCAGAGGCAGAATAACAACCAGCGGCACCGATATGAGAGAAAATATTCCGGTATTTCGAAGAGCCATCTGAAATGCCGAATTGTTTAAAAGACTCGAAAAATTTTCAAACCCCACAAATTCCATATTTGTGGTATTGTCTACGAACGCATAAACTATAACAATAAAAAACGGGACGACAAAGAACAAAAGAACACCGGCAAGTGAAGGGAACATGAAAACGGACGTATGTCTGATTTCCGCCTTCTCCTGCCTTGATCTTTTGTGTTTTTCCTTTATTGTCCCTTTTTTAGGTGCAGTATCATCACTTTTTGCGACTGATTTCTGCTTTTTTCTTTTTTCTATATTCATGACGAAGCGTCCTGTTTTTGCATATTGTCATGTACTTATCTGTACGGGTGTTATGACGAAGGAAACAATACAAAAGTTCCCGGATTATTTATGCCACATATCAAAACTTGATCTTTCAAGAGCTCCGAGAATTCTGTTATAAGTCCCTTTGTGTTCTCTTTCGGACTCTCTTAAAAATTTCATTGCGTTTTCTCTTTGTGTATGTCCGTCCGCAGGGCACGGATTAAATACAACCGGTAATCCGGCGCTGTTGCAGAAATACTTGATCGATCCTTCCCTGACGTAAATGAAAGGCCGTATAATGGATATTTTCTTGTCTTCGTATTCCGTCACAGGCTGGAAACATCCGAAATTTCCTTCAAACAACAGTTTCATTAATACTGTTTCCGCAACATCATCAAGGTGGTGCGCCAGCGCTATTTTGTTTGCTCCGTATTCGAGAGCCGCATTGTTAAGCGCTCCCCTTCTCATCATTGCGCACAGAGAACACGGACTGTCATCTTTTTTGTATTTAAATATGATATCGGCAATCTCGGTGGAAATGACATGATATTCAACATCCAGTTCATCACAAAGGTCTTTAACTCCGGTGTAGTCGACTCCATCGAAGCCAAGATCTACAGTTATTCCTAAAACTTTGAATTTCGCGGGATAGAAGAGTCTGAGTTTAGACAGAGCATACAGCAGAGTCAGAGAATCTTTTCCCCCGGAAACGCCAACAGCAACAGTATCACCATCCATGATCATATCGTATTTCTGGACGGCCTGCCTGGTCTTTGAAAGTATTTTGTCAAGTTCCTTCATCGTTCTTAATATTCCTTAAGAGATCAGGTCTTTTTTCTTTTGTTATTTCCAGTGACTGATTTTTTCTCCATTCATCTATGTTTGCATGATGCCCGCTCAGAAGCACTTCAGGCACTTCTCTGCCATGCCATACCGGAGGTCTTGTATATTGCGGATACTCCAGCATTCCTCCTTCGAAACTCTCTATCTCATGACATTCGGGAAGAGCAAGCACTCCATCGCACAGCCTGCCGACTGCATCGGCAACGATACATGCGGGGAGCTCTCCGCCGGTCAGCACATAGTCACCTACAGACAACTCCTCGTCAACTATCTCGTCAATCACTCTCTGGTCAATGCCTTCATAATGTCCGCATAAAAGCACAAGCCAATCCATTGATGAATACGATTTGGCTATGGATTGATTGAATGTTCTGCCTTTGGGCGACATATATACAACATAAGGTTTGCTCTCAGACTCCCCGACAAGATGTCTGTAACAGTTGTATATCGGGTCCGGAGCCATGAGCATTCCCCTTCCTCCGCCATAAGGAGTATCATCGACTCTGTGATGCTTGTCCTCGGAAAAATCCCTTATATTGACAGTCCTGATATCAAGCTTTCCCGCATTTCTGGATCTTCCGATAATACTTTCGGAAAGGAAGTTTTCGACCATTTCCGGAAACAGTGTCATTATGTCTATTCGCATTTGTTTTCCCTCATTCCCTCGATAAGAGAAACAAATATCCCCGTATCTTCGCTGCCTTTCGATGCTTCCGTAACGATCTTCTTTACAAACTCCTTAACAACTGGAATCATAAATTTTCCGCCGTCCACATCTGAAACCACATATATTTCCTTTCCTGCAGGAGATATTACATCTGACAGCACACCGTATTTTTCATGAGTGATATCATCGATAACATCAAGTCCTATGATGTCCTGAACAAAAACCGTCTCTCTGTCTTTTGAAAGATCTCCTCTGCGAGCATAAAACACCGTTCCCTTAAAAGAGATAGCTTTTTCCAGCGTATCGATTCCTTCTATATTGCAAAGCACAAAACTTTTGTGAACGGCTGACGACTTGACATGGTAAGCCTTGTAAGAGCCGTCCTTATCCAGTGTAAAAAGAGTTCTGAGTCTTGCAAGGATTTCCGGAGTATCACAATAAGATTCAAATCTGAGTGTTCCTCTTACTCCGTGCGTGTTTACTGCTTTTCCGCATTCAAGGTATTCCCGAATCATATTTATCACCACATTACACTTAAACTATAGATAAAGCGGTGAATCTAAACTGTTTTAAGTTTGAGTGTCCACCGCCGGTTGATCATATGTATTTCAACATATGCGTTATTTTGCAAAAATCATAAGAAGAAAGCTTTTCCCCTCTTATATCACCGCGTATACCGCATTGTTCAAGAACTTTTAAGGTCTTTTCTTTAGAATATTTTGAACTCATGGAATTAATGAGTGTCTTCCTGCGCTGTCCGAATGCAAGCGCAATCGTTTCCCTGACTGACTCTGAGAATTCGGCAATTTCATTTTTTTCCCCTGTGAAATCAGGATAGATCTCTTTTATGCCTCCGTGAGGTATCATGGATACAACTGCCGATCTTACCTTTGGAGGAGGCAGAAAGTTTCCCGGAGAAACATCGAATAATTTTTTTGAGTCGGCATAGAGACCTATTGAAGCCGTGATGGCACCGTATTCGTTGCTACCGGGTCTTGATACTATTCTCTGAGCAACTTCGAGTTGTATCATGACAACCACCGACGAAAGCGGTATTTTTCTGTCCGGCTCGAATGACTCGAATATTTTCATTATGACCGGGGATGTTATGTAATACGGAAGGTTTGCACAGATGCTGACCGTTCCCCCGTTGTCCGTAATATCGCGGAAATGTTCGTCTATAAGAGAAGCCAGGTCGGTTTTCATAAAATCGGCTTCCAGCACCTTATAGTTGTCATATTCTCCAAGCGCTTCATGGAGAAGCGGAATCAGTCCCCTGTCAAGCTCTATCGCAAGGACCTTATCATATTCCTGACACAGATACTGCGTCAGAGCACCTACCCCGGGACCTATTTCTATAACTCCGGCAGGTTTGTCACAGTCAGCGAAGGATCTGGAACTTTCCGCTATTCTTCTGGGAACTTCGGGATTGATGAGAAAATTCTGACCATACGACTTTTTTAGCGTAAGACCGTATTTTTCCATCAGCTCTCTCACTGTATTTATGTCACAAAGCTGCATATTCAGATGATTTCCACATTATATCCGACCGCATATTCTTCACCTGGAGCAAGTGTGAGAGCGTATTTTTTGCTCTTCGCATCTGTCGTCTCGCTTACATTTGCAGGCAGACCGTTCCATGGTTCAAGGCATATAAACGGAGCTTTTTTATGCATCGGAGTCCATATTCCGAGAACATTAAATCCCTCAAAGCCGAATTTTATTCCGTGACCGGTTTTTTCAGAAACAAGTTTCACGCTTTTGACAGGAAGATTTTCTATTATCAGAGCATCCCTGTCATAGTCTGAATACCTGAGCGGAAGTTTGTTTTTGCCTTTAAGAATATCGAGTTTAGGCACTGAATCATCCATATACGAGTCTTTCGTTATGGAAACTACAGCGCCGTCCGTATTCTCAAAATAAATGCTGTAATCCTCAAACTCTCCGTCTTCCGGTGCCATCGGGACATTGAATCCGGGATGACCGCCTATGCAGAATGTCATCTCTTTTTTGTCATAGTTTTTAACCGAAAACACAGTTGAAAATCCCTTATCCGAGATTGAGTGATCTGCAGTAAGAACGTAGTAAAAAGGATATTTTTTAAGGCTTTCTTCAGTAGCCCTCTGCTCAACTTTGATCCTGTCTTTGGATATATACACAGGTTCAAATTCGTTTCTCCTTGCTATACCGTGCTTGGGCATCGGGTAATCTACTCCGTCATGCGACATTACATTGTCTTTGGCTGCGCACACGACCGGGAATAGGATAGGCGCCTTACCGTTCCAGTATTCCGGATTACCCTGCCATACATATTCCACACCGTTTTTGACAAATGAAACCAGTTCTCCGCCATAGGTGTCTACTGCTCCGGAGACTTCATCTGATTTTAGCTTTAATATCATCTTTATTCTCCACAAGTGTTAAATTATATATATCCGTATATCAGAACTCAATTTTTTTCTCGATATATGATGCAACCTCGTCTATCGGCATTCTTACCTGCTCCATCGTATCTCTGTCACGTATTGTTACACAGTTATCTTCAACGGAATCAAAGTCATAGCAAATGCAGAAAGGAGTTCCGATTTCATCCTGTCTGCGGTATCTTTTACCGATCGATCCCGCGTCATCAAATTCGACATTGAATTTTTTGGAAAGAGATGCATACAGGTTCTCTGCATTTTCAGAAAGTTTCTTCGAAAGAGGAAGAATTGCTGCTTTAACCGGAGCAAGTGCTGGATGGAGATGAAGGACGACTCTCGTGTCATTCTTTTCTTCGTCTATCAACTCTTCATCATATGCATCACACAGGAAAGCAAGTGCAACACGGTCAGCCCCGAGAGAAGGTTCAACAACATACGGAATGTATTTTTCGTTTGTTTCGGGATCGAAATATTCCATCGATTCACCGGAAGCATTCTGATGTTGAGTAAGGTCATAGTTCGTTCTGTCCGCTATTCCCCAGAGTTCTCCCCAACCGAACGGGAATAAGAATTCAATATCAGTTGTTCCCTTTGAGTAGAAGCTGAGCTCTTCGGGATCATGATCACGAAGTCTGAGGTTTTCTTTCGTCATGCCGAGTGAATAGAGAAAATTGGCACAATAGCCTCTCCAGTATGCAAACCAATCCAGGTCTGTGTCGGGTTTGCAGAAGAATTCGAGCTCCATCTGCTCAAATTCACGTGTTCTGAACACAAAGTTTCCGGGAGTGATTTCATTACGGAATGATTTTCCTATCTGCGCAATTCCGAAAGGTATCTTTTTTCTTGTGGTTCTCTGAACATTTTTAAAGTTCACAAATATTCCCTGTGCTGTCTCAGGTCTCAGATAAACAGTATTTGACGAATCTTCAGTTACACCGATAAATGTCTTGAACATGAGATTGAATTTTCTTATTGGCGTAAAATCAGAGCTTCCACAGTCGGGACAGGTAATATGATTTTCTTTTATATATGCGCTCATCTCATCATCTGTCCAGCCTGCCGGGTTGATGTCAAGATTATTCTGAAATGCATAATCTTCAATAAGCTTGTCAGCTCTGTGACGGCTTTTGCATACCTTGCAGTCCATAAGAGGATCGGAAAAACCGCCTAGATGCCCTGATGCGACCCATGTCTGAGGGTTCATTATTATAGCAGAGTCAAGACCTACATTATACGGACATTCAGTGACGAATTTCTTCCACCATGCTTTTTTGACATTGTTCTTGAATTCTACTCCAAGCGGGCCATAGTCCCAAGAATTCGAAAGACCGCCGTATATCTCGGAGCCTGCGTATATAAAGCCTCTGTTTTTGCAGAGCGCGACGATTTTATCCATTGTTTTTGATTCATTGCTCATTCTCATGTTTTTTACCTGTCCTTGATTATATATAGATTATTTTGAAACTGCTTCTGCACTCTTTCTGTAAGGCATGAAAGCTTTGATGCTCTCTTCTGAATTGATATCGAAAAATGAATCCACGTCCTCAGTTGCTGAGTGATAGGAACATGGTACCGTTATGATTACTTTCTTGAATTCTGAAGAAGATTTCATAACATCGTATATCCTGTAGAAATCCGATAGTCCGAAATCAGTAATGAATATCGGTTCATTAGGTTCGCTGAGTCCGTTGACTCCCGTCCCGTTCACCATATTTCCGCTAGGATAATTGACATTGTAACTTCCGTATGCAACGGAACCGTCGGGTCTCTGAACACGGTTTACAATCTCATCCAGACTGTACCACTGATCATATGTGGTTATGAGCTGGCCTATCAGTGATTTCAGAGTATATTCATCCAGTGAAATAAAATGATCATAGTATCTCTGAACTGCTTCTATAACGTAATCACGTTTTGTCGACAGTTCGGAAGAACTGTCTTCTCCGGCAGAAAGAAGGTAGTAGAAGTTTTCTCCTGTCAAAGAGATTTCTCCGGTGTTGAGAATAGTGTTGTTCTGGACATATTCGGTCTTTTTCTTACCATCCTCATCGACTACGGTTTCCTGTCTGCGGTATTTGAAAGTATAACCGGTTCCGTTTGAATAGATTGTTGCAGGTAGTTCAATGTAATTCTGGCCGGCCAGCTGTTCAAATTCATCAATATTATACCCTTCTATCAGAACGGTATAATCCATCTTACATCCGGTCATCATAAAAACAACATCTGAAACCTTGTCTTTCCCGAACAGACTCAGAATCTCTCCCAGAGATTTATAACCATATTCGGTAAACACTCTTATTTCCGGTGAGAAGTATGAGTAAACAATCTCTTTTCTGTCCTTGTCAACTCTGAGGAGTACTATTGAGCTTGCCAGATTTTTTCTGTAACTTTTAGAGAGATAGCCAAGCACGGACAGCGGGTCACGGTCACTGAAATCCATTCCGTACATCGAATATCTTCCGGGAGTATAATCATTGTACAGCTCCGGTCTGTAATTCGATGTAATAAACAAAACATTGAAACTGTCACCCTCTATTTTGGTTCCGGGCACAACCGGATTTGATGGGTCATCAGGATCATTCGTATCCTTTTTTATGATCTCATCAAGTCCTTCTCGTTCGTCTTCCAGTAAATCCGTAATAGTCCCGGTTATGATCCCGGTCGCAAAATATGCGATTATCCCGAAAATAACAATCGCTATCAGAAATGTTATTCCGAAATTTTTAAATGCTGAGAGCATATCCGTTCCCTCCATGAAAATATCAAGGATTATTATACATCATGAACGCTGAAATTTCAATAATTCATCGCTATCGTATCTTGAAATCCGGCAACAAAAAATGTATACTTCACTTGATATCAGTCAGGAGTTCAAAATGGAAAACATACATGAGTTTTACAGAAGAGAATTTGAAAATTCGCTAAAAGAAGCAATGGCATCAGCACCCCCGAAAAAGCTGCTGCTGCATGTATGCTGTGCGCCCTGTTCATCATATGTTCTCGAGTACATAGGCAAATACTTCAATACGACACTTTATTACTATAACCCGAACATTTTTCCGAAAGAGGAATTCACTAAAAGGCTTGCCGAGCTCGAACGATTCAACGAAGAAGCAGGCCACAGGGGAGTTATCGTCAGTCCGGAATACAGAAGCGAAGAGTTTTTCGAAGAAGTAAAGGGATTCGAAAAACTGGGAGAAGGAAGCGAAAGATGCAGAAAATGCTACAGACTCCGTCTCAGGAAAACAGCCGAATATGCAGTGAGAAACGGATTTGATTTTTTTACGACGACCCTTTCCATAAGTCCATACAAAAAATCCGACTGGCTGAATGAAATAGGCTGTGAGCTTGAGAAAGAATACGGGGTCAGGTATCTCTGTGCCGATTTCAAAAAGAAGAACGGATATAAGAGATCAATAGAACTGTCAAAAGAATATTCTCTCTACCGGCAGAACTACTGCGGATGTATTTTCAGCCGTCAGGAAGCCGAAGAGCGCGAAAAATAAAACCGGGTATGCACATACATGCATACCCATATTTTATCTTGATATTACTTGTTCTCTTCCGGTTCCGGGCAAGAGTAAACCTTTATGTCGCGGAACACAGGCACATCTCTTGCGGAGGATATCGTGATTACTATCTGGTCGAGCCAGAAATCACGGAGTTTGCAGATCTTCTTGTGGCCTATCGTAAATCCTTCGAAGAACTGCTCATCGTCCTCTTTATATGCGATTTTGAAGTTTTCAACACGCTGTCCTGCGTTTTCAATGTCTTCTCTCAAAACGACATATCTGATTCTTGTCCAGTCTTTAAACTGAAGTTTCAGAACGTACTGCAATTCGCTGATTTTGGTCGTGGTGAGCTCATAATCAACGAGTTTTTCTTCACTGAATTCGTCTCTGATGAGATCTCCGAGTTCTTTAAGCCTGTCTATGTCTCTCTTGTCAAGTCTGCCGTTTGGCATCGGCGGAACATTGAGATTAAACGAGGTATTGTTTCCGCATGAGTTCAGATATGTATTGAACAGTCTTTCAAGAGAGTGCGGTTCCTGATTTGTATGATAGAACCAGCTCGGTCTGATGGACATATCGATCTCCGCCCCTGTGAATGTCAATCCCTTGGAGAACATTATATTATTGATTTCACCGATATTTCCGTCATATGGCATTATCGTATCAAGACTGCCGACATCTGCCAAAGGACCTTCTCCTGTCTGGACTTCTGCTCTGTAGCAGAGTTCACGTGGTACGACAGCCCATTCACCGCGTCTCGCATTTCCGCCTTCATTTCCACACCAGCGGACATCCGGACCGTGATCGTTGAAAATACATGCATTTGGCTGATACTTCCTGATGAGTTCTATATATCTGGGGAAATCGTAAACCTGTTTTTTGCCGTTAGGTCCTTCAAAACAAGCCCCGTCAAACCAAATCATGAACAGTTCGCCATATCCGGTAAGCAGTTCCGTAAGCTGATTGCAATAGAAATCATTATATTCATCTGTGCCATAAGATTTGGCATTTCTGTCCCATGGGGAAAGATATATGCCAAACTTCAAACCGCCTCTGCGGCACGCCTCAGCACACTCTTTGACGACGTCACCTTTTCCGTCCTTCCAAAGCTTGCTGTTTTTAACACAGTGTTCGGTATATTTTGAAGGCCACAGGCAGAATCCGTCGTGATGCTTTGCAGTAAGAACGATTCCTTTCATGCCGGCCGACTTTGCGGCTTCGACCCACTCGTCACAGTTAAGGTCATAAGGGTTAAACAGCATTTCATCTTCGTCGCCCTCTCCGATATCTTTATCTATCGCGGTAGGCATCGTGAAATGCACAAAAGCATAGAACTCCGTATCATACCATTCCATTTGACGTCTGGTCGGTCTGACATTTGCTGCTTCCTTTAAAAATTCCCTAAGTTCCATATTGTCCCCCATGTGGATAAATTAAATAATGATATGCACATCGAACTTCTCGCCGCATCTCGGGCATTTGACTGTATGTTTTCCTCTTTTTACAGGAAGTCTGGTAATTGCATGACAGTGTCTGCATTTTCTGTATCTGGCCTTCCCGACATCTTTGATCCTGTCCTTCAGCAAAACAGCTTCGGACCTGATCTTTCTGAAAATCGACAGAAAAATATCATTTTCACGTCTTCTCCTGCTGATGTTTTTTGAAAGAGATCTGAACAGCATCAGAATGACGATAAGAAGCGTAATCACATAAATAACTGTGTTTTTCGTGAAAATATTAATAACCGCAAGAACCACCCACAGAACAAAGAGCGCATAATAAAGCGCATCCACACCGTATCTGCCTTCCATGATCTTTGCAATTTTGTATTTTAATCCATTCATTCCCGGCACCTGCGTTTCAGCTGAAATTACTTGATATTAATATATATCAGCTAAAAAAATTTTAATACCGGATTTTGTAAAACACTTATTAAATTTTTATGTATTCATGCGTTCCGTTCTTTAATATCTGCAAGAAGCTGACATAAGAATTATACATGCTATACTGCTGACAGTCAACATTATAGTGAAACAAAAAATGTATTTTTATAAGTCAAAAATGTATTAAAAACCGTTATTTCTATTGATAAAAGCATGTTTCTGATATATAATCTAGAAAAATTATTCAGAGGAGATCGAAAATATGCTTGACATTAAAATAAACAGAACATCTTCACCAAAAACCAAGCCGGATTATTCAAAGCTCGGTTTCGGAAAGTATTTTACAGATCACATGTTCATTATGAATTATTCAACCGATAAAGGTTGGCATGACGCAAGAATAGTGCCGTACGGCCCGATCCCGCTGGATCCTTCTGCAATGGTATTTCATTACGCTCAGGAGCTTTTTGAGGGACTTAAGGCATATCGAACCTCAGACGGCACTATCCAGCTTTTCAGGCCTGATAAAAACATAGAAAGAATGGAAGCAACATGTGAACGTCTCTGCGTTCCGAAAATACCCGAGGACGACGTTCTTCAGGCAATTAAAACCGTGGTTGAGGTCGATAAAGACTGGGTGCCTACGGAAATAGGCACATCGCTCTATATAAGACCGTTCATCATCGCTACTGACCCTCAGTTGGGAGTTCATCCCTCTCATACATATATTTTCGCAATAATTCTTTCACCTGTCGGTTCATATTACGCAGCGGGGATTAATCCTGTAAAAATATTCGTGGAAAGAGAGTATGTACGCTGCGTCAAAGGCGGTACGGGTCGTGCGAAGGCAGGCGGAAACTATGC
>CACXBN010000030.1 GCA_902765885.1 uncultured Ruminococcus sp.
GTTTTAAATCAATCTACGTCTTCTCCACAACAGTACTCCCGCTCCAAGGATCAGGATGCTGCCGAGGATCGTGAAGAGCCGTGTGCCGGGTCCGCCGGTCATGGGGAGCGCGACGCCGGGGGTATTGCCGTAGATGATCACATTTTCGCCTGTATTGTTATAATTTGTTTCTATTCTTATTGACGCATTGGCAGATAAAGACTGGATCTCCACCTCTTCTGTCTGATCGTTTACTACTACTTTGAATCTTGGATTCTCCGTGGTTTGCACATACCCAGCCGGATAACTGACTTCTACTATCTCGTATAGTCCGGGAGTGAGGCCATCTACCGTAAATTTGCCGTCAGGATCCCCATCCTTACGAGAGGCGGTTTTTTCTCCACCTGTTCCCCACGCTGTATCTTTCATCTTATTAGGAGAAAAAGAAATATATTTTACAACCTTAAAACTTGCACCCTGCAACAGATACTGTTCAATATTTGTCTGATTAATATCTTTCTCGTCTACTTTGTAAATCAGTGTCTCCGGAGTCTGCTTGTTCTCTGCAACCACCTCTGTTTCTGTTGCATCAATCCTATGGTCTTCATCAACGATTATCGGTGTATCGTCTGAAGTCCTGAAAACGGCATAGTATCCAGCAGGATTAGATGCAACCTCTTCGAAATAGTAACTGTAACGATATACCGTCTT
This sequence comes from uncultured Ruminococcus sp., assembly GCA_902765885.1. Classification (GTDB taxonomy): domain Bacteria; phylum Bacillota; class Clostridia; order Oscillospirales; family CAG-272; genus UMGS1696. The sequence continues at coordinate 691 of CACXBN010000030.1, forward strand.
TTGCCCATCCTTCGCAAACCCGGATGTTTTTGTCTGGCGCGGAATCGAAAGAGACCACTCATTTTCTGAATTTAATGTGTATAAATGGTTTTCATTCGTGAAGACCCTGTCTTCCTCAGGTCCAACATCCCCTTGAGCATGGACCCATATAGGTTTCCCGTCGCTGTCTGTTCCGTCCTGCTCATAGTGCTCCGTAATCCTATAACGCTTTAACTGGAATCTCGCATAGGGATTCGATACTCCATCAAGGGCTTCCGTCGGCCATTCTTTATGAAGTGTCAGATCGATTTCTTCTTCTGTGATCTCGTCAGTCCTGTGATTGATAACGATAATATGATAGAATCTGGGATCGTCAACTCCTATTCCTGAAGTATCGTCTGTATCGCCTGCATCATGTGGAAACTGAGGGGCAAAGTACATCGATCCTTCCGTCACACCATTCTCATTATCCCACGCACTGAGAACTTCGCCATTTTTTCTCAGCGTATAAGCAGTCTCGCTCACAGAATACAGGATTCGATATACGGACTCATTTCCCTGGGCATCATAGTAATAACGATATTTCGGGAGGTCTTGGAAAGTATGCAAATCCATTGCATCGCCCTTATTGATCGTTTTAGGGCTGACTCCATCTACCGGAGCCCAATGTGTAGTGTTCGCCCTGTCACTAACGGGGCCACTTTCATGGACTTCTCTTTCTTCAAGTGCAAATGTAACAGTCCAGTCGTAAGGGCTGTTAGGCTCGTCATCGTTGATCAGATTTCCATCTTCGTCATACCAGGTTTTATCGATAGGCACATCTACCGTTTCCACACGTTTATAAATGTTGTATACATAGAATTCTTCAAATCGGTTGTATTCGTGGATGCCATCGTGATATGCTCCCTGATAATCATAAGGCTGACCGTTTTCGACCGTATACTCGCCTATCACTTCGCTTTCACTAAAGTATAGATCATCTGCCTTTGTATAGATCTGGCTGGTATAACGCGAAGGATTTGTTTCGCCATTATTTCTCCATGCAAATTCTGTTTCAACATATGAATATGCATAGGTCCATTTATTGCCTTCCGAGTCGATCACATAGTCCGCAATGGTATCAGGATCCTCGGAAATCTGTGCATAAGCCGGATTCTCATAGGTTCCCGCTATAACATCATAGTCATTGAGCAGACCCATACCGTCTTTACCGATTTTCATAGTCTTACCGTGCAGCGCCGTAGAACTGTTGTTCTGATATACATTTATGCCGCATGTTAAGGCTTCCTGCAGTGATAGTGTCCTGATTTCTGTTCCGAAATCGCCCTGAATGTACTTCGTCACCTCGACAGCCACGATATCGTGGTCTGCCTCATTCATCGGCGCACCAAGTCTGAAGTCGAAACCCGGGCCAACATCAAGAGTGCCCATGCCGGCGTTAGAATTAGAACGTATTTCCCCAGCACGCCAACGGTTTCTTCCATATGTCCACAAGTCAATGCCCGGGCAGGTATTATTCTGATCAAAGTAAGTAAAACTGGAAGAAAGCGTTACATCTATTGTTACTTTGAAAGGAGTTCCATCCTCTTTCAGAACAACATACGTTTCATTGGTAGCAGGATCCGTATATGTCATTGTGAACGTAACCGGTTTGCCTACCCCTACTGTATAGTGGATCGGCCTTTGGAGACGCATGTCTTTTATTGAAACGCCTGTATTCTGTCCATTTTCATAATAATACCAGTTATTTGCTGCATCCTCGTTACCCGCATAAGTAACAGGCTGCATATCGGCAACTTTAAAAGAACCCTCCAAACGGACCTGCGGTGTATCGTTGCCTGTCTCAGCATTGCCGGAATATCCGGTAACATTGTATACATCATCCAGATAAACTTTTTGGCCGTCCTTGATCACATATGCAGTAATGTCGGCTTTTTTGATGTCATTCTGAGTGATCGGAACCATCCGTTCTACTTCAAGGGTGACATTATTCGTATGGCTGACAACGAGGTCTTCAGATCTGTACCCGGTGATATGACTGCTCAGATCTGTGATATTATCAATATTGGCCAAATCTTCATTGCTGACCTTTGCAAGTCTGTAAGTACCATATGCCAGTGGCACTTTAATACCAGCAGATCCTTCTACTGAAATATCAATATGGTTTACCGTATGGTTCTGAGGGGAAACCGCCAGAACAGTCTGCGTCTCAGCAAAGTATATTTCTGCGGCTTGATCCGCTTGTCCGATAACCTGTAATGTTCCGTCTGAACTTGCAGCAATCCCCAGTACGTGATTATAATGACTTAATGTATGATCTCCGTTGTATTGAATATTTACATATCGACCGTCTTCACGACAATAATCGAGGTTATAAAGGTTCCAGGGATTGACATCATCATCCAAGTCAGCATAGCCCGAAGGAATATCAGCAGAAAGGTATCTTCGTATATAAGATGTAGGGAGACTAGTTCCTGGTACATCATATGCATTGGCATCGCTATCATGGAAAATGGTATAGTTACCATATCCGATACTATGATAAGTCCAGCAGATAGGATTTATCATCTTGACGGATTGAATAGAACCATCATCGTTGAACGTAATATCGCTTGTAGATATCTTTGTCAATGTTCCGTCATTTTCTACTACATAATAATTACCATCTGTATGATGAACGATCAGAGCATAATTATGTTCAGCTTCCGGAGTCTGCACGACTGTACCTGTGACGGAAAAACTCTCCTGTTCATAACTGATCTCCGTTCCTGCCTCATTAACATCGATATCTGAGATCACTTCCGGCTCGATCTTATTCTCACCTCTGGTCTTCACCTCTGCAAAGTGAACCACACTCAGAGATGCATCCTCGTTAAGCTCCAAAGAATCTTTATATTTGATCTTCACATGAACAGGTGTCAAAGGTTCTATCTTGTTACCTTCAGCATCCTGAATCTCAATATCAAAGAAACGGGCAAAGGAAATCGTTTTTCCCTGTTCATAGAGCAAAGATCCTGATTCGCACAGATAGTTATTGAATTCCTCCGTCTCCGACAGGATTTCCCGTACTGCCAGCTCCGCTCCATCCGGAATGCCTGCGTTTTCATCATAGATCACGGTGATGGTGTACGTCTCCCCACTTGCCGTAATGAAATCCTTCTGGATCTGCGCATCCGTCACCTTCACCATGAACTGATTCCCGTTTGTCATGGTGACTGTCAGGGTTTCTTCGCTCAAAAACGGCTTTACGCTGATCAAAGCCCAGTCTCCGGCTTCCACCGTCTGCGCATTGATTTCCGCGATCTGCTCTTCTGTGAGCTCGGCACTGTATTCAATTTTCAGGGTATTGGCTTCCTTCAGTGCGCCGATTGTGCTGTTCTCATCGATCTTCCCAACCCACACGAGTTCCGGGCTGGAGAATTCCACGTTCTCGATATCCGCGACAAAGGCCCTGGTCTCTTCACTGACCGGCACACTGTTCAGATTAATGGCCTGTTCATAATTCGAAGCCGCAGATGCTGCTTCACTGTCATCTTCA
>CACXBN010000031.1 GCA_902765885.1 uncultured Ruminococcus sp.
AACAGAGTCGCAAAAGTCGTAGGTGTTGAAACCGAAGGGTACACACATCACTTCGAGGACATCACAGACAACTACTCATGGGTTGATGCTGAACTCAGCTGGCCGAGCACGGTAGGCATCATCAACGGTGTGTCTTCCACAAAATTCAATCCCGGCGGAGATCTTACGACCGAACAGGCGATCCTCATCACATACAGAGCACTTGGAGCTCTCAGAGGTGAATGATGACGGACAGGAAAACCTGGCCGCTTGCTCTCTCCATCCATCCCGAAGATACGGAAGAGAGGAAACTCGCCGAGCTTTCGGAATCTGGAATTCACCAGGCTGAGCTTTCGATGCCATGTGTGGATGATGCGTATGGAAATTTTGATTTCCCCCGCAGGTTCTGTGGCATCAGAAAGAAAGCCTTGGACTATGGGGTTGACATAAATTCGGTCCATCTTCCGTATTGCGGAGTTGCTCCTGAAAGTCCCGACATTGAAACCAGGGTTGAGACCGTGAGGATACAGCGGGAAATGATATCGGCAGCGGCTGAGGCAGGAGTGGGGAAATGCATCATTCATCCGTCGAGGGACGGGAATCCCGACGATGAAAGAGACGAGAGAATGAAGTATTCCATCGACTCGATTGAGAAAATAAACGAGCATGCAAAAAAATGCGGAATTACGCTCTGCCTTGAAAACCTTCCACGAAAATGTCTCGGGCGAACACCTGCAGAGATGCTTGAATATCTTGAAAACATTCAGGGACTGAAGATGGTCATGGACCTGAATCACAGTCTGATGGAGGACAATGTGAGTTTTATTCACAAAACAGGGAAATGGATTGTTTCGCTCCATGTTTCAGACTATGATTTCATAGATGAAAAACATCTTCTGCCGGGATATGGAAAAAATGACTGGCAGGGTATTCTCAGAGCTCTTGAAGATGAGAATTACAGCGGAAGATTTCTCTATGAACTGAGATCCGAATACAAATACACATATCGTGATGTGGCGGAAAACTACAGAGACCTTATTTTGCTTTGCAGAATATGACAGCAGCCTCTGAAAAGGGACTACGGTTACAATATTATTAATATATTGAAATTTTTCTGTCCCTTGAGTATAATGTTGAATATATTTTTAAAAGGAGCTGATTTCAGCGATGGAACTTACAAGTCTGCGTACACTGTACAAGGATATAGAATCAGTAGACAAAGAACATGTCAGAATAGGCGGATGGGTCAGAAGCATCCGTGCGTCAAAGAATTTTGGATTTATCATGCTGTCAGACGGGACATTTTTCGAACCAGTCCAGATAGTATATGATGATAAACTTGACAATTTTGCGGAGATATCGAAATACAATGTCGGATCTGCCCTTATAATCGAAGGAAGATATCTCGAGACGCCCGATGCCAAGCAGCCTTTTGAAATCCATGCGGACAAGGTCATCCTTGAAGGCGCTTCGACTCCGGATTATCCGCTTCAGAAAAAAAGGCACAGTATAGAATATCTGCGCACGATCGCTCATCTCAGGCCGAGAACAAACCTGTTCCAGGCAGTATTCAGAATCAGATCGCTTGCGGCATATGCAATACATAAATTCTTCCAGGAAAGAAATTTTGTGTACGTTCATACTCCGATAATAACCGGATCCGATGCCGAAGGCGCGGGCGAAATGTTCAGGGTCACCACTATGGACCCGGATAACATTCCGAGAAACGAGGACGGCACTGTTAACTATTCCAAGGATTTCTTCGGCAGAAGCACAAACCTCACGGTTTCCGGACAACTTAACGGCGAAACATATGCTATGGCCTTTAAGAATATTTACACATTCGGTCCGACATTCAGAGCAGAAAACTCAAACACCACGAGACATGCGGCTGAATTCTGGATGATAGAGCCGGAAATCGCATTTGCCGATCTGGCGGATGATATGAAACTTGCCGAAGACATGCTTAAGTTCATAATAAGATATGTTCTCGAGAACGCTCCTGAAGAAATCGACTTCTTGAACAGCTTTGTTGATAAGGAACTGAAAACAAGACTTGATCATGTTCTGAACAGCGATTTCGGTCATGTGACATATACAGAGGCCGTAGATATTCTTGCAAAACATAATGATAAATTCGACTATAAGGTAAGCTGGGGATGCGATCTTCAGACTGAACACGAAAGGTATCTGACTGAGGAGATCTTCAAGCGCCCGGTATTCGTTACCGATTATCCTAAAGATATAAAGGCTTTCTACATGAAGCTCAACGAAGACGGAAAGACAGTTGCCGCAATGGACTGCCTCGTTCCCGGAATAGGCGAGATCATTGGCGGAAGCCAGCGTGAAGATGACGTTGTGAAACTCGAGAAGAGAATGGATGAACTCGGACTTGATAAGGAATCATATGAGTTCTATCTTGATCTCAGAAGATACGGATCCGCAAGACATGCTGGATTCGGTCTCGGATTCGAGCGCTGTGTCATGTATCTTACAGGAGTTTCAAACATCAGAGATGTACTTCCTTTCCCGCGAACTGTAGGTAACTGCGAACTTTAAAAAACAAAACGGTGCTTTCATTCATCTGAAACGAAAGCATCGTTTTTTGTTATTTCCTGATACACGGTGGCTGAAAGCGCGTATTATCCAGTTTTCACACCATTCTATAAGTGCGTTTTATCCAAGGACTGCATATCTCTGTGAAAAAACAGTGTTGACAAAGAAAAATCTATCTGCTATAATTAGCGTTGCTGAGCTCGAGTGGCTGAAGGCAGAAGATGCTAATATGGCTCAGGTGGTAGAGCACATCCTTGGTAAGGATGAGGTCCCCGGTTCGAATCCGGGTATTAGCTTGAGAAAGACAGGTTAAAAATCCTATACTTTGAAAAAAGTGATTAATTTCAAGACCTGAGAGGGCGTTTCAGTTCAGACTGAAACGCCCTCTGAATTTTCCTACATTTTCCTCCAAAACGCAGACTGACGGGATTCGAACTACCGACCAGCCAGCAGAACATACCTATATGACCGGATCAACAAAACGATCCGGTCTATTTTTTTACCATCAAGGGGGCCAGAAAGCCCGGAAATCCTCGGATTTCCGGGCTTTTGATATGAAAAAAGTTAAAGCTTTTCCTAAGACCTTCCACATATATCAAAAAGAATTTGGTTCTGCAGTTATCACATTCTGTCCTGTCAAAGCGTCAAAGGAACTGAAATGGACGTTAGAATAGTTGGCAATCACTGAAAGATTGACATGATGTGCACCGATTCTGACGAATGAAAGAGTTTATCTGTTATTTGCCGGATCTTTCTTGGCTGTCCCGAAAAAGCTTACTTACTTTGCTGAGTTCTCCTGCCAAAATGCAATTGCTTCTTCCATCCAGCCGTAGGCTTCCGTTCCTTCGGCAAGCCCAAGTCCGTGCCTGCCGCCAACAAAGTAACGCGTAATGTGAGGTATACCGGCCTTTTCCAATGCAGTCTCCATCAGCTGCGTATGAACTGCTACTGTTTCATCTTCCACAAAGACCCAGTTATATGTGGGCGGATAATCGGCGTCAACATTTTCGTCAGCACTTAAGCTGCGCTTGCGTTCGTCGGAAGCGTTTTCTCCAATGAGATTGCTGCGGCTGTCGTCGTAAATATGCGTACTGGCATAAGCAAGAATAGCTGCTGCGGGACGTGGCTTGCCGTAATGCGCGGCACCGACAGTGTTAGAGGACCACGTTGCCGCCAGATGCCCGCCCGCGGACGAGCCGCAAACCGCATAGTTATCCATCGACACGTGGAAAAAGTCCTTGTTTTGCTCAATTATCTCATACGCGACATTCACATCGTCGAGCGGTGCAGGGTGCTCCATATTGACAGAGTATTCCAAAATGAACGCATTGAAACCAAGGCGGTTAATTTCTGCCGCATAGTCATAGCCCTCTTGCTGCATATAGACAGCGGCATAGCCGCCGCCCGGAAAAATCAGAACAAACGGCTTGTCCTCTCCAACAAGCGATGCGGTCAGTGTAACGCGGCTTCCGTTTTCATTAACATGCACAGTATACGTCGTATAGGTATCTGTTTCTGTCGAGGACGGACAGGTATAAATTGGATACGAAGCGGTCAGCTCGCCATAGTGGACAACAACTTCCTTTTCGCCATATGGTGCAAACGCAGGCTTATCAAACGTGCATGCCGATGCCGGAATCGGTTTTTGTGAGCCATCCGGAGATATCGCCGTGATGACAAGACCAGCCGGATCAATTTCATTACCGGAAACATAAAAGTACTTCGCGTTCGTCGCATCCACGATAATCTCAGTCGGTTCCAAAGCCTTTGAACAACCAAACAGAGAAACCACGGCAAACAAGCAGATAGTGAACACACCTATCATTTTTTTCGTTTTTTTCATAGCACCACCCGTTACCTTTCTATATGAATATTGAAGACTGCGTGATCGTCAAGTGCGAGCAAACCACGCGCATCTCATTAGTATTATATGACATCGTAAAAAATAATCTATGCAAACAGCACAACCTTAACACAGAATAGCATAAGTTTGATTTCGGTAAAATAGAAACCGAGCGTTGGGCCCCAAAAATGTGAGCAGACTGAACTCGACGAGCTATACCGCTGCCGCCAGCTTCAGGAGAAGCGCATCGCCATGGGCCATAAGCCGGACGACCACGAGGAACAACAGAGAATGCAATGAGCCTGCGGCTGAGAAAACCGCAGGCTCGAATGGGCTCAAAGATTATTGCTGGACGTATTGCGCTATGAATTCCGTTGGTGTCAAAATGTCAGGCCGCTCGATCTCTATTTCCGAGAAATCTTTGTCGCCGGTAATCAAAATATCGACGTCCTCGGTAATCGCAGTATAGAGAACGGGATAGTCCTTCTTGTCCCGAATCTCAAAAAGCCCCGGCTCCATTTCCTTCGGCGTATAGACAAGCTCATAACTCATTTTTGATAAGAGCTCATCGACTGCCTTGACTTTTGTGGGAAACTTACGCTCTGTGACATCTACCAGCTCCTCCACAACGAAGGAGGAGAGGACAAGGCGATGCTTTTCAAAGATGCATTGCATCATACGATTCATTCTATCGCCGGGGAAAAGAATGGCTGAAAGAAGAACGTTTGTATCAAGCATGACACGCATATTATCTATCCCTGCGAAGCTCGGAAATCATGTCAGCCACATCCTGCTCGTTTTTCAGGCCAAGCCGCTCCGCTTCGCCGGAAAAGGCTTCCTGTGCTTTCCGCAACGCTTCCATAGAAGAATTCATGACGAAGATGCGACCTCTGTCTTCCATAAACAGAATTTTATCGCCTTCTTTTACGCCGAGTTTTCTGCGAATATCAATCGGGATCGTGATCTGACCCTTGGAAGTAATCTTTGCAAGCTCCATCGTTCATCACTCCTTTCAAAACCTTGTATTCCTTACTTTCCTTACATCCGTAGTATACCACAGTGATTTTCAGAATGCAACAGGAAATCGTAGGTGATTTCTATCTCAAAATACATCCATTTCACAGAGGAGCATCGATACCTGGAGAATGGCAGCTACACATCCAACCTCTATAAGGTCAGGGCGAAAACATGTCCACCGCCTTGATAAACAAAAACGCATAGCCTCCCTCCAAGGGAGAACTATGTGCTTTTGCTGGACTGAGGGTGGGTCCACAGTGAACCCACCGGAAGGACTCACTCTATCGGAGATTCTATGGCAGAGAAAGAACGGTTTTCTTGCAGTCATATTAATGGAAAACACTCAAATACTGCAGGATTGCCCTTTACAACACCCGGCGCTACATCTTTCTCTCCTTGATCGGCACCACGCATTCATAGCAGAAATCTTCCGGCTTGTAGTGCGCGCCGGTATAGGGTGCGACATGGACAATGAACCTCGGGGGCCCGGAGGCGTCCAGGCCCCGTGAGTCAAATTCTGCCCAAAGACGAGCCCAAAGGTCCGGAACAACGGAATAATGCCCGAATCCAAGGATGGATAAGGCTTCGGTGGCTGAGAATGATTGCAGTTGCGGGCTCGGCTTCGAATCAGGGACGACAGGGATGCAAAGTGAGGAACTATGCTTGGTTCCGTCGTACTCCATCCGCGAGAACTGCTTTGGAGGGATGCCGAATAACGGTTCGCTTCCGAGCATCCGGTACCCATCAGTCACACATCTTTCATGAGCCAGAAAACTCAGTGTTGCCATTTCCTCGGCGGTAAAGGCCGTAATCTCAACGCAGTAGCAGGTCACGGCCGGGAGCGTCACATAAGAAACGGAAAAGGCTTTTGAGTGATCGTGACGAAGCTCGTATTCATCCAGAAAACGCTGCAGCCTGCTCAGCTTCTGCCGCTGTGCTTCAAGAAACTTCCGGCTGTCGACTCTTTCATAGTACAGATCGGCGATCTCCTTTCTCGAAAGACCGGCCTCCTGCAGCCTCTGATACTGGCCGACCGCCGTCACGTTCTGCAGATCGTAATAGCGGTATCCGCTGTCGGGATCGACGCGGTACGGTTTCAGGAACCCGTCCTCCTCCATGCGTATCAGCGTAGTCCGGCTGACTCCGCAGGCCTGCGTCATTTCCTTGATTGTAAACAGTTTTCTATTATCTGGGAAAATCATAAAAAAATCTCCTGCGCATATTGACCTGACCATAGGTGGTTAGGTTAAAATTATACAATGAAGAGGTGTCTCTTGTCAAGAATCGACAAGTCACTATTATGACAGGGCTACTAAACCACAAACGCAGCATAGAAACGCGTAAGGAGGAAGCACTATGAAACACCTGAGCACGAGGATTATAGCCATCGTTCTGACGCTGGTTATGACCATCTCCATAATGCCTGTGCAGGCATTTGCCTCGCTGGTGGACAACGACCCGGAATACAACCGGGAAATGCTGAATGCTATTCGGGACATTGTGGGCAGCGAAGATGAGGCCGAATTATATTATGCCATGATGGAGCACTACGGCCTTTTGGACGAGGACGGAAACCTCATGGAAAGCTGGTCCATACGCATGGACGGCAGTGATATTTCACTTTCTGAGCTGAGGGAAATCCTTTCCGGAGACTTTGACCAGAATAAGATGATCACGGTGGATGGAACTCCAGTCACACTGGCTGACGTGAAAACCATGATCGAGATAGAGGATTATGTTTCCTATATCAGGGACACATATTATTCCGACGGAGAATGGACGCAAGAGCAGAAAGACGCCTATGCTTCCCTCGTCAATCAGGTAAGCACAGAGGGCATCACGCTGCGCGGCGGGAATACGATGTCGAGCGGTGCGAGCCGACTGGCCTCGGATGAACGTGATCTGGCCGCGCGCGTCAGCATAACGCAGGTGCACAACGGCCAGTTCCGTGCGGACCTGACGGGAGCCGCTTCGGGGCAGGAAGTGAGGTTCACATGGCGGATCAGACCGATCAACTGCAGGCTGTACGACGGAGTTACAGCCATGGGACTTAAGACCGAGGACGTTGTATTTAACGCGGGCCAGGATGGGTGCGCGTCGGTGACGTTCGGCCCGGACGACGGTTTTACGGTCGAGCCATATACTGCTCCGGGAACGGAAAACTGTCTCCTGCTTCTGGACGTTCGTATCGTCAACGCGCTGCTCGCCGATGAAGACGGCTCGGCAAAAGATGTTATGAGCAGGGTGTTCCGGTGGAGTGATTTTTCCGAGCAAGGAACCCCTGCGGGGCTGAGGGATTCCATATCTATTCCTGCGGCGGGAGGAACTACGGTCAATGACGGCACATATCTGGGCTGGACTCTTCCCGTATATGACGACGAGGAATCGCTTCCTGAGGATACCCTTGACCTTATCGAAGCACTGGAGCTTTCGAGGCAGGGATACTATACAGATGTGCAGATCAGCTATATCACGGAGATCGGGCCGATAGACCACGATCAGGGCTACGATATACTGCTGGGCAACAAGTCTCTTTATCCCCTTAACGGCTCCGTCGACCTGGGCTTCTATCGACATTTCACAGCATTGCAAAACGGCAGCAGGGTCAACTTGAGAGCCAACAACGACAACCTCGACAGCAGCTCGATACCGACCGGAAAAAGCAACGATTACAATAATCTGAATATTTATAATGATGATCCTTCTTACGGCATCGTGTTCAGGAAGACTTTCAGCATGGAATATCTGCCGTCTTCGCTGTTCACTGCATATTTGAATAATGACGAGTCTGTTACTGGTTACGACGAACCGATCATCCAGAACAGTGCGATCTACATCGAATCTGCCGGCGGAACGACCTCCGTCTCGCAGATGTATCCTCCCTACGAAAACTACAGATGGAGGCTGGCCGGCGCAAGCCTTGTTTTTGACAGCCATACAGCACCCAAGCTGATAAGCGATCAATTTTATACAATAGGAAACGGAATGTATTATCCCGGTATGTGCATACCGATCCTGGCGTTGTTCACTGAGCCCGTAAAGGCTTCCAGAACAACCATCAGAGTCAACGGGCAGACGCTCCGCGCCGTTCAGGATGCAGGAGACTCCAGGCTGCAGGTATTCCTTTATCCGGTTTCGGAGGCTGCTCCTCAGTCTCTGAGGGTGACCGAATACAATACGGAAGACGTTTTCGGCAATCAGGGCTCTTCTTTCACGGATCAAAGCTTCTCAACGATTTCAGTACCCGTTTCCGTTGAAAGCGTCACGAAGCCGCACACGTTTACCGGCGTCAGCGCAAAACTCGGCTGGGAGCCGCAAACGTCAGAGTATGTACTGAGTGTATCCGCAGATATTTCAGATGATCCCGAAAGGACCGCCTGGCTGCTATCGGAACTGGAATTGGATGTACAGGAGGGAACTGCCAGATTCAATGATCTTTATTATAGCGTCTATATCCCAGGCGCCGAAGAACCGTACAACGGCCAACGCCTGTTTCGAATCAGAGATATCGAGGGAGGGATCGAAGGCGCAGTGACCGGCGGCAAACTGGTCGACAGGCTCTATATCCCTGTGAATGCGATTCCTGCAGCAAACGAGCCTTTGGAGTGCACCGTGCTGCTGTTTTACTACGTAGATCCGGACGAGAACGTCGGTGATTATGCGGGAGACATTCCGGCCTTCGATTTGTACGACACCTTCGTCATCCGCCCGACAAAGCTGATAGCGAAGGAGAATATGAGCATCCGCGTGGTGGTCGAATACGAAGATCCCGATCTGGAAGACATCGACCGGATCATGACGAGAGATTATTCTAATTCTACGCAAGAGGCCGAGGTGATCCCGGTAGACCTTTCCGCCAGCCCGACGATCCGGGTCACTCCGGTACTTGACGCCGATGATTACAGCTTCGGAGATACGTCGTACTGTACGACAGTAGGTGATGATCAGGACCCTTATGCCGATTTCGTATGGGGACTCATGCAGGCAGGCACAAATGAAGTCACTTCATCCTGCGACTGCGCGGATATCGATAAAGACGGATATATAACGCCTAAATACGAATACGCGGTATATCCTATCCTCTTTGCCAGGAACGGAAATATAGAGTCTGTCAACAACGGCGCTTTCTTTGTGCTGAAGTTTCAGTCGGACCACAATCCGTATCTGGCCATACCGAATTCTTCTCGTGAGATAAAGATCCCCTCCGGAACCAGCTTCCCGCTTTACTGGAACAGCAATCTCTGGGTCAAAGCCGGAGGCAGCGGGACTTACCATGTCGCCCTGTATCTTCGTGGCAGCACGGAGCTTAAGAAGTGGGAAGGCGACACGGAGGGCGAGGGCATTATTATTCCCGGGGAGTACCTTACATACTGGTACGACTCTACGACCGGGCAAAACTGGAACGAGTACACAGCCGTGGTCTCGTATACCCTTGACG
>CACXBN010000032.1 GCA_902765885.1 uncultured Ruminococcus sp.
CGGAGATGCATATACAGGAAGCTATGATAGCACTGATGAAAAACCGCACAAGTTTCATAATTGCTCACAGACTATCTACCATAAGGGACGCAGATAAGATAGTTGTTCTTGATAACGGTCGTGTTGCTGAAATAGGAAACCATGATGAGCTGCTCGAAAGAAAAGGAGCTTATTACAAGCTCTACAGCACCCAGTATGCCGGAATAGCGACATAAAAAGCGAACAATCGGTTTCTTCTATAGTGCTCGTCAAAAACAGTAATTGACGTTTTTTCGAAAAGCGGGAATGTTATATTATTAGTGGCGTTCCGTTTTTCGTGAATTCACGTAACTTTGCGGTTTAGTCGATACATATATGAATTGTCACTGTTTTTCAATTGAGAAATAGACTTAAACGAATTCTGATTAAGATATATTGAAAGTTTTCGCTGACTTGTATATAATGATAATTACGTTTTGTATATTATCGGCAAAATACAACAGGAAACAGTATTATCCGATATAAAAACATATTAGTCCGGTGATTGCACGTGCCTTGCCAATCTGTGATCGGACATCCGGCATATCCTTAGGAAAAGCTGTCCGAATTATGGTAAGATGGCGGAAAAGCATAATTTATCTGTTGATCTGAAAAGAAAGAATGGTATCAGCCATGGTAGAAAGTGATGAATTGATATACAGCCGCTTTTTGGCAGATCACAATGAGGAAGATTTCCGTGTTCTTCTGGAGCGTCACAGGGAGAGCCTCATGCTTTTCATTTACAGTTTTGTTCACAATATGGATGATGCAGAGGATTTGATGATTGATGCTTATGCGGAAGTGGCTGCAGGTGCAGTGTTTTCAGGAAGAAGCACCTTCAAAACATGGCTCTTTTCAATAGGGAAAAACCAGGCAATGATGTTGCTCAGAAAGAAACGTCGCAACTTGCTGAACAGCAATGAGAATACTGAAGAGGCATCAGAGCTTACTGAACTTGGTATACTCAGGGAAGAACGTAACCGCCAGCTGTATGATGCACTTACACAACTTAAGGATGATTACCGGCAGATATTGATACTTTTGTACTTTGAGGACATGTCACACGAAGAGGCAGGTTACATTATGCGAAAGAATCGAAAACAGATATATAATCTTGCCGAGCGGGCACGGCAGGCACTTAAAGAAAGATTGGAAAGGATGGGATTCGACGATGCACAGTACAGATGAGCAGCTTCGGGAAATAATGAGGCGCAAGGATATCATCAGCGAAAAGAGAATTATACGCAGGCATCTTTATGCGAGTGCAATAGCATCCTGTATCTGTGTCGTATTGCTGGTTGCAGTCTGTTTCCTGATTCCAAGGATATCCCCCGTGTCTGATACCCCGGTTATGCTTCGCTATGGCAGTCTGCTTCTGGCCACTCCGTATCTTGGTTATGTGGTTGTCGGTATAGTAGCCTTCCTGCTTGGAATTTGCATCACACTTCTGTGTATACATTGGAAAGCACTTAAGCAAAAGGAGCAGAAACAAAGATGAACGTTGATGTCGTTCTCAACCTGATCATGACTGCCGTGATGTTTCTTGTTTTTTTGGGAACACTTTGGCTGCTCAGAACAGAAAAGCGCGAAGCTCGTACTGTGCTTTTCGCTTTTGCCGTGGCCTGCATGCTCCTCAGCGGTTTGTATTGGCTATCATATGGTGTATTACGTCCCGGAACCAGAATGCCGTTTGCCGCCAATGAGATAGCAGAATCGGCAATGTTCCTCTTGTTCGGTGCAGCTCTCAATACAAAAAATCGGGACTATGCAAACCATAAAAAGGATATTTTCTTTACGGCATTGTTTACTCTTGCCAACGTTGCGCTGTGGATAGCCTGGTCCGGAGAGTGGGTTGACGATATTCTGACCGGTTTGACTATCGGTTATTTCTTCTGCGCTCTTGTTGTGTGGATCAAACAAACAAACAGTTTTCCGAAATGGGAATGGAGAATAATATGTGTGTTCAGCCTTGTGCTTTTTGGAACACAGGCGGCTATCTTTTGGGTCCCGGAGTGGCTGAAAGTGCCTTTTGATTATTTTTGCTATGCGATCATGATGGGTATGGAAGCATTTCTTATGTTCCGTGCCTTTCGAACGCTCTTTGTTCCCGAAAGGACGAAGTTTGCCGTTGCCGATACTTTTGCAGCTTATGCCTGGACGCAAATCGCCTTGTTTATGAGCTCCGGGGCGTTTTATTATGTGGACATACTGCTTTTTACCATGTGCATACCAATGATGTTGCTTGCACTAAAAAAGGAGGCAACAGCTGTATGATTTACGCTGAAAATATTCTTTTATGCATCGCATTACCTCTCGCCATCTCAATGTTCTTTATCCAGGGAGAGTTGCGCCGCTATCTTGCAGCTTTTCTTCTTGGGATGGTTATGTGTCTGATTTCGGCATATATAGGCGGTTTTATGAATCTGGTCACGGGTATGGGAGAAAATGATACCTCTGTCTTCATTTCACCGGTCATAGAAGAGCTGATGAAACTGATGCCCCTGTTTTTTTTCATGGTGATGTTTGCTCCCAAGGAAAGGACACTTACTATGCTTGCCGTGGCAATTGGCTCGGGCTTCGCAACTTTCGAAAACTGCTGCTATATTCTGACCTCAGGTTCGGAGAACCTGACGTACGTGTTGATCCGTGGTTTTGTTGTAGGAGTAATGCATATTGTCAGCATACTTGCCCTGTCTGTCTGGTTCATCAGTGCGAAACGCCTGAATGTATTTGGCTTTCCCGCGGTTGTTGGCGGCTTGTCTTTGGCCATGATATTTCATGCTCTTTATAATCTGCTGGTTTCGGAACCCGGAACTTCCAGAATAATCGGGTATCTGCTTCCGCTTCTTACCACCGCGGGTTTATATTATTTGTACCGGAAATTCTTTCGTTTTCTGGAATGAGAACATAAAAGGCCTTCACAGCACGCTGTTTTTACGGACAGCGTTATTTTTTTGGAATTATCGGAAAAATATCGAAAATTTTTAAAAAAAGGTGAGTAAAACACCATATAAACGCAACTAATTAGCGTAACACAAATTGTCTTTTGAAATTAAGGAGGTGATGCACATTGAAATATACGACGGAAAAAGCTCTTGCGGAAATCATGCTGCGAAGTGAACAGATCGTTATCCGAAAAAACCGCAAGTCTTGCCGTGTGCTATCATGCACAGCGGGAGTATTGCTTGCTGCGCTGACGCTGATAATAGCCCTTTTGCCGGGGAAGGCGAACGTAGAATACAGCGATTCAATTTATGGATCATTTCTGCTCAGCCGGGAGGCCGGAGGATATGTTCTGGCTTCTGTTGTGGCATTTGTGCTCGGAGTCTGTGTCACAGTGCTGTGTTTGAAATACCGTTCTTTGAAACAGCGCAAATCCAAAAAAACAAAAAATCATGATATGGAG
>CACXBN010000033.1 GCA_902765885.1 uncultured Ruminococcus sp.
ACAGAGTCGCAAAAGTCGTAGGCGTTGAAACCGAAGGATACACACATCACTTCGAGGATATTACCGACAACTATTCATGGGTTGACAGTGAACTCGGCTGGCCGAGCACAGTCGGCATCATCAACGGTGTATCTTCCACCAGATTCAATCCCGGCGGAGACCTCACAACCGAACAGGCAATCCTCATTACCTACAGAGCACTTGGTGCGCTTAAATAATTCGCTATATGGTACTATTAAAAGGGCACATTTACTTATGTGCCCTTTTAATGAACATTATTATGCGAAAAACAATCCAAAAGCCAAACCGTTTTTTTCCATAGGCGTGGATCATAGGCTTCATCTGATTTTCTATTTGTTTTTGTTCCACCAGCATATTCTCTCGAAAAAAATTGCGTAAATACGCATTTTTTTGACGAGTTTTATTTTATCTTTTTCCGCTGTCGCGAGTTAAATTCAAGACTGTTTCTGTTTTTCGTAAGTTTTTTAAGACGTAAGAGCATGAGGAGTTGGTGGACTTCGGAAAATGTTGTTCCTGAGTTGAGAAAGTTTTAATCAGATAAGGTGTTTGAGATTGAATTTAAGCAGCCCTGTTCAATGGTGCATAATCATGATTACTTATAAAATGGAGAAATATTGAGATGAGAAAAACAATTAGGTCTTTGCTTTGTATGCTCGTTATTTTTTCTATGATGGCAGTTCCCTTTGCCATAGTTACCGAGGCGTCTTTTGCAGAAAACAATTTATTTAAGGCTATATTTTTTTCTAATATTTTTAAAATGAAATATGCGGAAGAGCAGAGTGAAGAGGAAGTTACTGGAAAAGATACCGTAGCATCCGAAATAGGAATCGTTGTTGACGGTGTACTTGAAATAACAGTAGCGGAACAAGGCGATGATGTGAACGGGCAGGGGACTGAAGATTCTCCATTGTCATCAGTATCAGGAGCGCTGCTCAGATTAAGAGACATAGACAAGAGTAATCTGAAGGGGATTACCATCAAACTCGGAAACGGAATATATAAACTCAAAGAGCCCATAAAAATAACACCCGAAGACAGCAGCATGACATGCCCTTTGACAATTGAAGGAACTGGTGATGCATTGATCTGCGGAGGTGTGTATTTTGACAGCTCTGAATTTGTGCCGGCTGATGGTGAGGTTGCGGATTTATTGCCTGAAGAGACAAGAAACAAAACAGTCATGCTCGATTTGAATAAGTTCGGATATTCACATGAAGATATCATGGATGCCAAAACCAGCAGAAACTATTTGATTAATGCGGTGATGTTGTCTTCAAACGGCACCCTTCAGACGCTATGCAGATATCCTAATGAGGACTGGACATTTGTTGAGGAAGGATGGATGCTTGATCAGTATGATCAGGTGACAGACAAGACCGACAATGACGGTGACAAGGAGCATGAGGCAAAAAAATATGTAATAAGATACGATATCGAACACAAAAACAAAGTTGATTCATGGTCAATGTATGACCGCATTTTTGTGGCAGCACGTCTCAACCAACTCTGGTGCACGGATAATACTTATATTCTTAACTTCCATGAAGACAACCTGATGGAGTTGCCTTATACAGGAGGATACAAACCTGTACAGGGCGGAGTATTTTACTGGTACAATATTCCCGAAGAGCTGGATATGCCGGGAGAATACTATGTTTCAGATGACGCCATCCTGTATTATTATCCTCATGACGATTTTGATACTTCGACATTCACTTTGCCTGTATCCCACGGCCTTGTTGATATAAACGCCGATAAAGTTACACTGAAGAATCTGAGATTTGACTCTTCCCTTGAAAACGGCATTACCGCAACAGGCAACGACATCACTGTATCAGGCTGTGAAATATCTTCGATTCAGGGAGAGTATGCCCTTATTATTAACGGAAACCGGGCGTCGGTAACGGATAATCTGATTCATGATGTTTGCCAGACAGCGGTGAGCGCAACATCCGGTGACATCACCACTCTGACAAAGGGAGATTCACTTATCCATAATAATACGATATACAACTTTGGAATAAATGACTGGCCGTATACCATGGGGATAGATGTAGACGGTGTGGGTATAACAGTTTCACATAATGAGATTTTTGATTCAAAAACCAGAGCCATCTACTGGGATGGAGCATACCAGATCATAGAATACAACGATGTTCATGATGTGCTCACTGCATCCGACGACATTGGTGCCATCAGCTGTGACGGCAGAGTGCATGTCGGAAACGTAATAAGGTACAATTACATTCACAACATAGGCAGCATCGGAATCTTGAGGGACATCAAAAAGCTGTTCCCTGAGCACCTGTATATGGGGTGTGCTGCGATCTACGGTGATTTCTATGGAAGCTATTACGACTGTTACGGCAATGTGATACAGTCAGTAAACGGTTCCGGGTTTTACGGTGGCGGAAGAGGCATAGGTATCCATGACAACCTCATTATAGACTGTTCGCGCTGGTATGTATCACTCAGCAACTATGATTACTCTGATTATTATGCGTACGGTACCGGTGGAAATGTCGGATTCCCGGCATATGTTTACAATGATGCATGGAGAGAAAGCAATCCGGATCTTGCAACCTTAGAAACCGATCTTTCAAAGGTCGACAGGACCGATCCGAAAGGATACGCAATGCCGGTCGGGATAAGAGTGGAAAACAACTGGATTCATTTCAACAAAAATGACCGTGATTTTTCAAATTACGGAATAGCACCCTATAATATTTCCGATGATATG
>CACXBN010000034.1 GCA_902765885.1 uncultured Ruminococcus sp.
TCCGGAGCGTGGACTTTCCCTCGCGCCCGAATCCGAGAATAAGGACTTTCTTCCCTTTTACAAGATCACGAAGCTGCTTCTCAAGCATTTGTCTCAACTTCCTTTTTCATGGAATTCACGGCATCCCGTATTATCTTTTCAAAATATGCATTCAGGGAATTCGTTGAATCGAATTTCGCGGCATAATCCGATAGCTTTTCCTGTGAGGATCTGTTTTTTAACACTTTCGAATAATGCTCTAAAAGTGCCGGCAGCTCCCTGCCTGTGTTTTTCATATTATCGGTGACTGCATCAATCGCAGCACATACCTCATCTCTTGACCCGACACATTCGAAAGGTTTTTCGGGGAGAATTCCGGTAAGCTTATCAAATGTACCAAGGAGTGATTCGTCTTCAAGCAGATTCCTTCCGAAAATTTCCTTCAATTCCGAATCGGAAAGGAAAGGAGAGAGAATAAGATATACAAACAAGCATTTCGAGCACTCCCCGCACCATATATCCTTTTTGCTTCCCACATTACAGCTCCTGAATACACCGTGGTACTTTTTATATCTCGAGAAAAGCCAGGCTATCTGAAGTTCGGTGAGCGGTCTGAGGAAGCTGAAATACTCAACTCCGCTTTTAATGTATTCTCTCTCATATTCTCTGAAATCATTTTCGAATTCATAGCTTTTTGAATATTGATGATTGACATACGAACCAGGAACCGTGGATTCATTGGCACTTGATTCGTTCGATAGTGCGATATATTCTATACCGCTGATGTATGCAGTAATAACCGACGAGAAAGCCACAATTGCAGAAAACGGCGTGTGTCCGTTCAGAAATCCCTTCGTATTCAGAAGAATGAGGTCTCTGTCTATATACCTTTTTGCAGCTATTCCAATGTTTTCGGTATCAGCTGCTGCTTCTGTATCAATTGTCGCTTTTCTGGGGTTTATCACATAACACACCCGGTCCGCTTTTCCTCTCAGAAGCTCCAGCGTAACAGCTGAATCTTTTCCTCCGCCTACCGGTACAAGGACTCTCGGAAGAATACTTTCGGGAAAAGATGAAGCTGGCTGAAATCTTATGCTTGCAGGAGCGTCCGGTTCGCATTCAATATCCATAAAATCATTTCCCGGGACAATCCCGTTTGTGTAAAAGAATTCGCCAAGTCCGTTATAATACAGCTTTTTCCACCATTCAGTTTGTGCCGAACATAGTCTGCGGGAACAGATTTTCACTTTCGGAGAGCATGTCGCTTTCCAGTAGCTGATCAGCTCTACCATTCCGAGAGAAAAAACAAGCTCATCAAGTTTTTCATCCATTTCAAGCGCCGCTCTGTTCTTCACGTATGCTGTTGAAATTACCCAGCGAGGATGGAATTTGATGAGACCGGGTATCTGAAATTCATATGCTATCTCAAGGCCATCTTCAGAAAAATGATAAGAATACCCTCTGTAGATGAATTCAGGGTAAGTATTTCTGTAGATATCATATTTTTCCCTGTTGTCTATGCTCATTTTCCCCTCCGTTTTAACGCAGGTTGCTCCTGCCCTGTTCTCAGGTTCTTCAGTGAGGATATATTACCACATGTGTGGAAAAAGGTCAATCGTCGATTATCATTGCCTTGGCCTTAAGCTTTCGCACGTAATAAGGTTCGTATAATACCGTGTTTGAGCGGATGCATGTGGCTTACTTGTCATTTTACACAAATAAAGATACGTTTTTTTGTGATATAATCCAAAAAGCACCTTAATATTTTTGTTTTTTTGGTGGTATATTGCATTATTTTTTTTGTTATGATATACTGATTACACGGAGTTTTAACAACATTCAGATAAACTCTCGGAAGGAGTAAGATATATGAAAAAGATACTGGCAATACTACTCGTATCCCTGTTTGTTATCCCCGCAATATTCACTATGGCTGTAGGAGTCAGTGCCGATGATCTTCCGTTTTCCAGAGTTCTGTACGCACCTAAAACAGGTGAGGCACCGAATCTTGAGGCGATAGATGAAACATGGGGCTCTCCTCTGATCCATGTATCGGACGAACTGCCGGAAGCAGTCCTTTATAACTACTGGGATCCGAAAAAGCCCAACCCGAACATAGGGGCTGGCGAGCTTGCAACGTACCTTGCAAGCGGCGACTATATCTATGCAGAGCCATCAGATTTTGATTTCTATGCAACATGGGATGCAAAATATCTCTATCTAGCATTCAAGTCCCCGGACGATGAGCCCTGTGGGGCATCTCCCGCATGGTGCGGAGACGGCATGCAGATGTGGATCAAGCACCGTAACGGCGTAGAAGATCCTTATGAACACTATGATCAGGGAATGTACACGATGTATTGGACACTAAATGTCGACGATTACACTGTACAGTACGGCGAACTCGCAAAAGACCTAGAGCCGTTCCTTGAAGTGGAAGACGGTTATTTAACCGCTATTGTCAGAATTCCGTTCACAGATATAGGAATCCGGAAGAGTGATGTCGTCGATGGACTTCCTCTAGCTATGGCAATTATGAGAATTTCCTCCCGCGACTACAGAGACAAGGGATATGCAGGATATCTGCAGTGGGGATTTGAATATGTCATCACGCTCGTTCTTGACGACCCTGAAGTTGAAAACCAGCCTCTTGACACAATTCCTCCGAAGAATGCTCCTCCCGTATATGATACTCAGCCGGAAGCTACAGAGCCACAGGAAAGTGAAACCACCCCTGCTGAAATCGATCCTCCTGCAGAAGCAGACCTCAGCGGAGTATCAAGCTGGGCGCTTACGGAAGTTGAAGCAGCTATAAATGAAGGACTCGTTCCCGAATATATCCAGAAAGACTGGACTTCCCCGATCACTCGCGGACAGGTTTCCGAAATGTTCATCAGACTCCTTGAAAAGGCAACTGGAAAGACAGTTGATGCCATAATCGCCGAAAAGGGTGCAACGATAGAAGAAGGCAAGTTTGAAGACACAAATGATGCCAATGTCTATGCTGCA
>CACXBN010000035.1 GCA_902765885.1 uncultured Ruminococcus sp.
CTGCAGAGATCCGTGTGTTGAGCTGCAGATTTCTTCAGTCTGTTTTTCAAATCGGTATTGAATGAAGAGGCCGCCTCCTTTATAAGGCTCTATGAATGCGAATGCAATGACACAAAAGCAAAAATCAGCTTTGCATCAGGCAAAGAGTTCTATGAGACCGATATGCTCGAAAACATAAAAGAAAGGCTCGATCCCGTCAACGGAAAGACCATTGAACTGGAATTCAAGCCTTTTGAGATCAAAACCATTCTTGTTAAAAAGTAAAATATAATAGACAAGCACGGCTTCCGTATGATGGATGCCGTGCTTTTCAGGTATTAGCATATATAATTCACATCAAGGAGTGAACCGCGTAGTACCATTACTGTTGCTGCTGTTTCATTTCAGCGAAGCATTTGCTGCAGTAAACAGGTCTGTCGTCACTTGGCTGGAAGGGAACTTTAGCTTCGCCTCCGCAGTTAGCGCATGTTGTTGTGAACATTTCTCTCTGTTCACGGTTAGCATTCTTTCTCTTGTCGCGGCATTCCTTGCATCTCTGAGGTTCATTCTGGAAACCTTTTTCAGCATAGAATTCCTGCTCACCTGCTGTGAATACGAATTCTTTTCCGCATTCTTTGCATGTCAAGGTCTTGTCTTCGTACATTTCTTCTTCCTCACTTTGAAATATGGTTTTTTTGCCCTGTGCGGTCCCTTCAGTTCCTTGATAAAACGCTGCCGAGTAAAGCCTGGGCGATATTTTAATTCTTGCTTATTATGGTAAGAATAAAAATCATTGTGCTGTAAAAAGTCCCTTGAGTTTGGCTTTGATCCGATACATAGCGTTTCTGACTGACTTCTCGCTTCTGGATAAAAAATCTGCCGTATCTGTGATGGACTTACCTGAAATCACGCAATTCAAGACCTTCTGTTCATATTCCGACAAGGCCTTTATCAGCTCGGCAGAAACATCTTCCGGCTTGAATTCGACATTGTCAGGAAAAGAACGAACATTTACTCCGAGCATATCCGTCGGAGTTTTTTTCCTTTTGCGGGCACCCAATTTTCTCAGGGAGGAAATCATGGAATTATTGATACATATCTTGGCATAAAGCCCGAATGTCACACTGTCGTATTTGTCACCGTCATAACTGACGGCGGCTTTATACAGTGCAAGAGACACCATCTGACGCAGATCATCTCTGTCATATATTCCTTCTTCCGCTTTGTCAAATGACGGCGCGAACCTGGTGACGGACGACTCGATAAGTGCCTTGTATTCGGACATCAGTGCTTCGAATGAGGCACTGTCCCCATTCTTAACTGATTCCAGTAATGAATCTTTTTCGCTGTTCAATGGATCTCCCCCGAAAATGTTCAGAAAACTCTCAGGCATTGTCATTATAACACATTTTTGTTCTTTGTCAATAGTTTTTAACAATTTTATGCTTGTTTTCAACAACGCTTAACACTGACTTGTTAATAATGATATAAAAAAGTATTTTCACTATCATTTTCCGCTGTCAGAAACCCAGATATTCCGCGCCTCCGGACAGCAATGAAAGTATCCCCCTGTATATAATGTCGGGCCTGTCTTCGAAATTTTTTCTCATTTTTTCTATCTGATAATATGAGTCTGCCTTGAGCTCCATGGAGAATACTTTACCGTCGCAGTCCGTCATGGAACACTTGAAAATATAGCTTCCGTCACCTGCTGTTTCGATCTCATGGCTTACTTTAGTCCCCCTCTTCTCAAACGAGAGATATCTGAGGGCGCTTATGTATGCTTTCTCCCTTGCTTCGGAATTGAGCATATTATCTGAAAGTTCTTCTGCAATTTTTCTTCCGGTATCAGATATCTGATACATCTCTCTTTCATCCGAGCCCGTGTCTTCCGGAGCATTCACTTTGGCAATATGTCCGTTTTCGCACAACTCATGGAAATTCGAGACGAATTCAAAATAATCGACAAAACCGTCTCTTATGACAATACTGGCTATGTCGCTGAATCTCAGCGGATATCCTGTTTTCATAAGGAGATACAGAATGAACACCTTTATCTGGTTTGAAGTATGTATTCCTTCGGGCATTTTTTCACCTTTCCCTGGATATTACAATACAGCGGGAAGTTTGAAACTCCCCGCTGTAGGACTGACTGAATATTTTATTTTATTTCTCAGTGTCTTCTGCTGATTTATAACTCATGTAATCCTTGAGAAGGACTCTGTTGAAGTTGCGCACACCGTAATAATCCGTCTTGAAACCTGACAGTTCGCTGTTTGCGAGATATGCATCCTGAAGGAATGCTACCGGGATTATCGGCAGATCTTCAAGCAGAAGCTTCTCTGCGCTGTGGAGAAGTTCGGCTCTTTCGGCTTTTGTTTCGGCCTTGTAAGCCTTGTCTATGATCTCATTGTATTCTTCACTTGCGTATCCGCTTACATGTCCGTAAAGGTCATAGTTTTCAGAATAGAGATCCACACCGTTTCCGGAATAGTCTACGGCATACTGTGAAAGTGTGTTGAAAGGATCCGGAGAAAGAAGTGTCACATCAACAGTTATAACGTCAAAATCTCCGCTGTTGTATGCTTCCTCAAACAGATCATCCATAACCTCAGGGTCCACATCATTTCTTTCCGTCTTGACGATCTCCACGTCAACATAGAATCCGAGAGACTCCCATACTTCTGCAGCATACTCGGCAACGGCAATATCCGCCTCGGTATTTCTGACCTTGATCGAGAATGAACCGCCTCTTACGCCGCTTGAAGAAAGAAGGGATTTTGCTTCTTCCACATTTGCCGCGGTTTCAAGAAGAGCACCGCCTTCTTTTCTGAATGATGTCCCGTTTCCGGTGTTAAATGCTTTTTCCGGAATCAGCCCCGTCGCAGGTTTTGCGAATGTGAGCATCTCTGCCACTTTCTCTCTGTCTATGGCAAGTGAGAGAGCTTTTCTTACGTCGGGATTTGCAAAGAGTTCGTTATTAAGATTGAACATGAACGACTGGGTGACCATCATGTCTGAGACAGTTGCCTTGCCCTTGAGTTCTGCACGCTGGCTCAGCGGAAGCTCGCCTATATAGAGTAAAGTTCCCGCATTGTATGCCTCAAGCTGTTTTTCGGCATTCCCGGCCGTGTAATCCGTAACAAGTCTGTACGGGATTACGTATTTGTCAAGTTCTTCGTTCTTATCGCGAATGAGGTAATAATACTGTGAACGTTCAAGCCTGAGAAGATTAGAGCTGATGGTCTTCGGAATGAACGGGCCGTTTGTGATGATATATGTACCTTTCTTTGCCCACAAGTCGTCGCCGTATCTGGTGACAACATCTTCACGGAGAGGAACGAGCGCAACTGATGTACAGTTGGTGAAGAAATCGTTGAGATCGATCTTCTTCTCGAATTTCACCTGAAGTGTATATGTATCAACGGCTGCAACTCCGAGGTCGTCTATGCTTGCATCTCCCATCTTGATCTCATATGCGTTCTTCAGATCATACAGAAGGGACGCTGCTTCGTATTTTGCGTTTGCATCAAGGAGTCTTTTCCATGAATACACAAAGTCGGCTGCCTGAACGGTCCTTCCGTCTGACCAGTATGATGTTTTCAGGGTTATGAGAATGGAAAACTCATCCTCATTGTCCTTATCTATAGTGTAATCCTTCATCAGCGCTTTCTGCCACTTGCCGTTCTCATCGAGCCTCGTAAGGCCTTCATAGGTGAGGCTGAAAACTTTCTGCATTGCGGAATCGGTCACACTTATCTGCGGGTCTAAATTGTACACTTCATTGGTCAGATACATGTTAATGATTGCACCTTTGTCGTCCTTTTCGAGTGTAGTGCACCCTGCAAGAACCGATGCAAGCATCAATATAACAAGCATTGCTGCTAGAGCTCTTTTCATTATTTACGGCTCCTCCTCTGTTTGTTCGCTTCGCGATGTAAGGCGACGAATAAATAGCTACATTATTATATCACTTTTCAAAATGTTTATCAACATCTATTTTAACTTCGATTTTGTGCACAATTCGGCTCCGGAGTTTTTATTGAATATGTCCAAATCGTACCGCCCGCGCCGGCATTTCAGACTGAAAACTGAATTGTCAGAGCGTCTTCGAGAGAGCGAAGCAAAATGTCCGGTCTGTCCTTTTCCTCTGCAGCTTCGACATCTGTTTCTGTTGTCTCACCCGACAGAACAAGGACCGATTCTATTCCGTTCCTTCTGCCAAGCGCGATATCGGTGTACATCCTGTCCCCGAATACCGCAATGTTTTCCTTTTCCGTTCCCGATATTTCGCAAATCATTTCCGCTGTCTCGCGGCTCGGCTTTCCGAAAAACAAAGGTGTAACACCTGTCGACGCAGTCACTGCCGCAGCTATGGCGCCGCTGTCGGGAATAAATCCGGTTTCCGTCGGACAGTTGAAATCCGGATGGGTACAAAGATATTCGGCACCTCCCCTTATGTATTCGCATGCATTTTTGAGCTTTTCATAGTCGAGAGTGGTGTCGAAACTGGTAATGACTATATCCGGCACCCTTCCGTCGGGATGTCCGCTCCTGTCGTTTACCATATCTATTTCATATGATATGAAATGGTCATAGAGTTCGGGAGTCCCGAGAAGATATACCGTTTTTCCCTCCCTGAATCTTCTGAGAAAGGCGCATGTCACATCTCCGGACGTGCACAGCTCTTCCCTTGAAGGAGCAAATCCGAGAGACGTCAGTTTTTCCATATAGAAGTCAGGTGAATGAGATGCATTGTTTGTGAAAAAAAGGACTTTTTTTCCATGCTTCCTGAGCTCGGTTATGTATTCGACCGCATATACAAAAGGTATCTTCCCGAGATATATTGTACCGTCCATGTCAAAGACGAACAGTTCCTTCCCGTCAAGTATTCCTTTAATCTGCTGTCTGTCTGTATCGAAAGTGAGCAAAACATGCCTCCAGAATGTTAATAATGAAACAATAAATTGATTTTGTACCCGCCCTATGCTATACTCTTTCTACTCATATAGAGAGGAACGAATCAATATGTCAAAGAGTGTTATCATCGGAATAGATATTGGCGGAAGCACCACAAAGATAGTCGGATTCAGAAGGATGTCCGGCAAATATAAACTGATAGATCCTTTTCTCGTGCGGGCAACCGATCCGATCACATCGATATACGGTGCGTTCGGAAAATTTCTCGACAGGAACGAGCTGTCCCTCGATGATATTTCAAAAGTAATGGTGACGGGAGCAGGAAGTTCCTATCTTTCAAAGCCGATCTACAACCTGAACTGCCAGACCATAGAGGAATTCGACTCAATAGGTCTGGGAGGTCTGTATCTTTCGGGACTCGACGAAGCCATAATAACCAGCTGCGGGACAGGCACCGCTCTTGTTTATGCAAAAAAGGGAGAGCGTCCCAAATACCTCGGCGGTACCGGCGTCGGAGGGGGAACTCTTGTCGGACTGTCAAAGAAAATACTCTCGATGGATACTGTCGAACACATTTCGGAACTTGCAAAAGGAGGCTCTCTTGACAAAGTAGACCTCAAGATATCCGATATAACCAAAACCGATATCGTCCCCGGCTTTTCCGACACGATGACTGCTTCAAACTTCGGCAGCATCAGCGACCTGGCCACAAGGGAGGACATCGCCCTCGGAATCATCAACATGGTGTTTGAAACGATAGGCATGATCTCGATCTTCGCAGCCAGAAATTACGGCATAAAAGACGTGATCCTCACCGGAAACGTGTCAGTCGTAGCGCAGGCGAAAGAGATATTCGGAAAGCTTAATAAAATGTTCAATATGAATTTTATCATTCCCGACAATTCCGCTTTCGGAACGGTAATAGGCGCCGCTCTGTCCGGATGCTCAGGTGACTGACAATAAAATAATATTATCCATCCCGGCGGCAGTTTTTGCGCGCCGGGATTTTTTTTACAGTTCTATAAGTTCTTTCGGACAGTCGGTAAGAAGCTCGCCGCCGTTTTCAGTTACGAGCATCATGTCTTCGATCCGGCATCCGTACAGTCCCTCGATGTATATACCGGGCTCCACGGTCACTACCTGCCCTGTTTTCAGCGTCATGTTTTCATCAACCCTCGAATTGAGGACGGGAAGTTCGTGAATTTCGAGCCCGACTCCGTGACCGAGGCCATGTCCGAACTTTCCTTCGTATCCCGCAGAATAGATTATGTTTCTTGCAATACCGTCCACGTCACGGTTGCGTACGCCCTCGCGCACTGCCGCTTCCGCTTCGAGCTGCGCTTTCAGGACAGTATTATAAAGTCTCTTCATGTCCTCGTCTGCTTTTCCTATCACGACCGTTCTTGTCATGTCGGAATGATAACCGTTGACCATTGCGCCGTAGTCCATGGTAAGAAAGCCTTTCTCAAGTTTCACCGGTCTCGGAACGCCGTGAGGCCTGGAGGACGCCGAACCTGACACACATATCGTATCGAACGACGGCTTTGAACTGCCGTGCTTTTTCATGTAATATTCGAGCTCCGCTGCCACTTCGATCTCTGTCATGTCGTAGTTCAGAACTTTGCATATATGGTGGAACGCGCCTTCCGATATCCTTTGGGCGGCAATAATGTTTTCGATCTCGTCTCTGGTCTTGAACGATCTGATCTCAGTAAGAACATCTCCGATGCCTTTGTATTCGATCTTGTCTCCGAGAGTGCTTTTTAATCTTTCAAATCCGGAACATGTGAGTCTCCTGTCCTCATAACCGACGACTTTTATGCCCTCATCATTCACGATCTTGGCAAGATCCGGCTTTTCGAGCGGTGTGCACAACGGTGACGCCTCTGCCTTCGCAGCTTCGATGTACCTCGGATCGGCAAACATGAATGCGTTATTCTGAGTAAGGAAAACGTACCCGTCCGGATTGTCAAATCCGGTTACGTAAAGATGGTTTTCCGCCGAAGTTATATATATTGCGTCGAGGCCCAGCTCGACCATCTTTTGTCTCAGATTTCTGATTCTGCTCTCATTTTTTTCCATTTGAAACACCTCTGGCCTTATTGTGATATTTTTTTAAATACGGTTTTTCCAGCCATCTCTTGAATCTGAAAAACCATGATTTTTTATCTTTGATCGGCGGCACGATAATAACATACAGTCCCGCTCTCTTCCCTGCTGCCGCATCGGTGAGAAGCTGATCTCCGAAAAGACATGAATTGTCTTTTTCCGCGCCTGCAGCTTTCATTGCTTCCCTAAGTTTCGATATCATAGGTTTGGCTGCTCTATGGTAAGCCGGATATCCCAGCCGGGAATTGAACAGTTTTACCCTTTTTTCATTATTGTTGGAAACAAACGAAACCGTTATTCCCGCCTTTTTCATCATCTCAAGCCATCTGAGAAGCTTTTCCGGCGGGTATATGTCATCATACGTTGCCAGTGTATTGTCAATGTCCGAAAACACATATCTTATTCCCCTTTCAAGGAGGAATTCAGGAGTCAGCTCCTCGTATGTGTCAAACATCTTATCCGGCACAAAATATTTTTCAAAAATCATTTTTTCACTTGAATTCTATTACTTTACCGTCTTCATATGCGCGGTATGAGTTTTCGAGAAGTTCGGTGAGAAGGATGGCGTCATCCATCCCAAGCCCTTCCGGTGATCCACTGCCACTGTCCACGGCATTGATAAACTGTTCTATCGGCTGGGCCTTCCATTCCGGAAGTTCAGGTCTGCTGAATTCACTGAACCCGCCGGAAAGAACCGCGCTTTTGAAAGAAACATCTTCGTTCCTCACGAGCATCGTTCCCTCTGTTCCGATAATTTCTATCTCCTGCGGAGAAAATGCTGAAACGAAACCTGTTTCTGCAACTCCTATAGCGCCGTCTTCAAATTCCATTACTGCAACCGCGTTCTCATCAACCGGTTTGCCATATGGAGATGTGAATACGGATGTTATTTTTTTCGGTCTCCCGAGAATATGTGCGATCAGGTACATGGGATGGCACCCCAGATCCATCATCGCCCCGCCTGCGGCGTCTGCTTTTTCAAACCAGTAATCTGGAAGCCAGTGTCCGGAAACACCGTTGTGTGCATCTCTTATACGCACAAACGTGATCTTTCCGAATGCGCTTTTTTCCACCATGCTTCTTGCGAACTGAACGGATGGTCTTCCCTTCTGAGGGCAGCTTATCGCAAATGTTACCCCGGCTTCCTCAA
>CACXBN010000036.1 GCA_902765885.1 uncultured Ruminococcus sp.
AGATGTAAGGAAAGGATCAGTGATTCATACATTCCAGGGATGTCGTTTTATTCTGGAGTTAAATCATAAGAAAGACACTGCTGTGTCGGAAGACGCAATCTGTGATGAATTTATAGCCTATGCTATTGGCGCTCACCATGGCTTGTTTGACTGTAAAGGTATTCGTAAAGAGCATGGATTTCAGCATAGGATGACTGAAAAGGGAACAGGATATAACGAAGTTCATCAGTATTTGCTAAATGAGATTTTGAGTGAATCAAACATCAATCATCTGCTTCAAAGTGCCCGAAAAGAATTGAAAGCAGTTTTAGCAATAATTGCAAGTATGCAGCAGGAAGGTTTTTTTAATTATTGTGATAAAGCGAAACTGGACGAACAGGATGGCGGACTTAGGATAGCACAGGATACCTTTTTTTATATGAGCCTTACTGCAAGACTGCTTCTCTCTTCTGTAATTGAGGGAGACAGACGAGATACTGCTGCTTTTATGAACGGGACACAATATCCGGTATTTGACGGATATACGGGAGACAAGATGCTGTTTTGGGAAGAACAGCTGAAAGCGATGGAGGAGAAACTACTAAGCTTTCCTGCAGACACACCCATTCAGCAGGCACGAAGAGAGATTTCGGATATTTGCAGAGATGTTGCTGCAGGAAAGCCTGGGGTCTACCGCTTGAATGTACCTACGGGGGCAGGGAAAACACTAAGCTCACTCCGATTTGCACTTACGCATGCCGCAAAGAATGGAATGAACAGAATCGTTTTCACAGCACCACTCCTTACCATTATTGATCAAAATGCTGCAGTCATTCGATCGTATCTTAAAGATGACTCTATAGTTTTGGAGCATCACACAAACTTAAGTGACGAACTGGCAGATTGTCATGAGAAAGAGGATCTAAAGAGGCAGGAATTGCTTGCGGAGAGTTGGAACGTGCCGGTAATCATTACCTCTATGGTCCAATTGCTTCAAACTTTTTTCAGCGGCAAGACATCCAGTATCCGGAGATTTCAGGCTTTGTGTAACAGCGTGATAGTTATTGATGAAGCGCAGGCTGTCCCGGGAAAAATGCTGAGCCTGTTTAACCTGATGATCAATTACCTTTCTGAAATATGCGGAACGACTATTTTGCTATGCTCTGCAACACAACCCTATTTTGAAGGGGCAGATCATCCCTTGCTTAAGGTTCCGACAGAAGTGGTTCCATACTCGGAAAGCCTATGGGAACCATTTAAGAGGACGGAGATACGCAAGGTGCGGGATCGAAAACTAGAAGAAATGCCCGAGTTTGTCCTGCAGGAGGCGGCGAAAACACATAGTCTTCTAGTTGTTTGCAATAAAAAATCGGAAGCTGAGTATCTTTTTCAGAAGATAGAGAATACCGGCGAAAAATGTTTTCACTTATCCGCCTCTATGTGCATGGCGCATAGAAAATGTGTTTTGCGGGAAATAATGGAGGCAATCAAAAAGAGCAGAAAAGAAGGACAGAGGGTAATTTGTGTCACGACACAAGTGATAGAAGCAGGTGTGGATATTTCATTTGGCAGAGTAATAAGATTTGCCGCTGGCATGGACAGCATTGTTCAGGCGGCAGGCAGGTGTAATAGAAATGGCGAAGAACCGGGAGTATCTCCTGTATATATTATTGATTGCGAAGGCGAGAAGCTTGGAAAACTCAAAGAGATTGCTGATGGGAAAAACGCCATGCGGGATTTGCTGATCAGCTATGAACACAGTCCTGCAGCCTTCGATAACGATTTATCTTCAGAGAAGTCAATCAGATATTATTACAAAAGTTTATATAAGGCGATGCCTTGCGAATATCAGGATTATTCCATCAAAGGCAAAGGGAGATCGATTCTTTCAATGATGTCATTAAACAGCCCGTATCAAGATGAAGAAGGTACAAACCCGTATAAGTTTGTCTTAAATCAGGCTTTTGCTGAAGCAGGAAAGGAGTTTCGTGTCTTTGATGAAGAAACAACAGATGTTGTGGTGCCATTTGGAGATGGGAAAGAAATGATTTCTGAGCTGGGGAGGAAGTTCGATGAGACTAAATACGTCAGTGGTATGTTTATGGCAGATTGGCTCAAGCGCATTAAACCTTATACGGTTTCCCTGTATAACTATCAAAAGGAAATGCTTGAAAGGAATGCGGGGTTATACAAAATAGGAGATGTTTTGATTTTGCAGGAAAACTGTTACAGCGATAAAACCGGAATTATCAATGACAACACAGGGAACGGGGCGCTTTTGGAGGTGTGATTTATGAGAAACACAAAATATCCAAATATCGTGGAACTGGAGGTGACAGGCGACTATGCACTGTTTTCCGATCCGGTAATGCGAGTGGGGGGAGAGAAGACAACAATGCAGATCCCCAGCTATGAAGCATTGAAAGGAATATTGTCTTCTGTTTATTGGAAACCGACATTTATATGGTATATCGACGAAGTCAGGGTGATGAATCGGATTAGAACGGAAACAAAGGGTATACGTCCGATTAAGTATAACAAGGGCACAAATGATCTTTCTTACTACACATACCTGAAGGATTGCCGGTATCGAGTCAGGGCACATTTTGAATGGAACGAGAACCGACCGGAACTTAAGGCTGACAGAAACGAAAACAAACATCACGAAATAGCCCGGAGGATGATTCAAAAAGGGGGGAGAAGAGATATTTTTCTGGGGACCAGGGAGTGCCAGGGATATGTGGAGCCCTGTGTGTTTTCAGAAAGTGAGGGTGCATATGATGATATTGAAGAACTGGCATTTGGCCTGATGTATCACGGAATCACTTATGCAGATGAAGCATATTCCGAAGAGACAAAAGGCAAAATGACTGTGAATATGTGGTACCCGATAATGAGAAATGGTGTAATCAGATTTCCACGCCCTGAAGATTGTCCTGTACATAAGACAATCAGAGACATGGAAATAAAACCATTCGGACATGACCTTGGTAACTTCAACGGCCTGAAGGAATTTGAAGGAGGTGATTAAATGGGACTGATGCAGGCTGCGGTAGAGACCTATGATATGTTGGAAAAAAGATATGCAGGAAAGGTTGTTGAAAATCAGGCTGCCCTGGCTCCTATATCACATATCCTGACGAATGCCCAGATTGAAATTACTTTAGACGGAAATGGAAAATATCTCAGCGGAACCCTGTTGGATAAATCCGAGCCGAAAATCATTATTCCTGTGACAGAAGAATCATCGGGGAGAACAAGCAGTCCCTGCGCTCACCCGCTTTGCGACCAGCTGGGATATCTTGCGGAATACAACGAGGAGAAACACAAGCTTTATGTGGATCAGCTTACCGAATGGAATGAATCGGCGCACAGTCATCCCTTGTTGGCACCAGTCCTGAATTATATACGGGGAGGAACAATCCTTCAGGACCTTAGCCGGAGTAGTGTGATTACCCTTGATAAAGATGGAAAACCTGCAGATGAAAAAATGCTTGTCAGATGGAGGGTGAATTACCCTGGGGAGAGAATAGAGAGTTGGAGAGATCAGAATCTCTTTCAATCGTTTATTGCTTATTACCGCGATAAAAAAGCAACAGAGGAGATGGCAGTCTGCATGATCAGTGGAGAGAAAAAGCCGATTGCCACACAGCATCCAAAGGGAGTTATCGCAATAAATGGAAATGCAAAACTGATATCTGCCAACGATAGCAATGGATTCACTTATCGGGGGAGATTTCTGGATGATGAACAGGCTCTGACAGTCAGTTACGAGATGTCCCAGAAGGCGCATAATGCGCTGCGCTGGCTGGTGTCAGATCAGGGCGTGCATACTTTATATTCCGGTACAAATCGACGGAGAGAAATTCAGGATGGAGAGGAAGGCCGGAAAGCACAGATTTTTTATGGAGGAAGGACTTTTCTTTGCTGGAATCCTAACGGAAAAAGAGTGTTGGACAGTACATTGACTATACTTAATTTTTCTGCTCCAGTGACTGAAAAAACAGATTATCAACATGAACTTAGAAAAACAATTGCAGGATTTAAGTCATCCCTTCCTGATACAGAAAAAGTGATTATCGCAGCATTTGACGCTGCCACAACAGGACGTCTGGCTGTGACATACTACAATGAGCTGAGCGGATCAGATTACCTGCAGAGACTGTATGATTGGGACAGTACCTGTTGCTGGTATTGGAGA
>CACXBN010000037.1 GCA_902765885.1 uncultured Ruminococcus sp.
CAGAAGTACTGAAAAAAATACACCAATATGACAGTATAATGCTGTTCAGGCATGAAAGAGCGGACGGGGACTGTGTAGGAGCGTCGATTGGTCTCAGAAGAATACTCAGGCAATCATATCCGCAGAAGAATGTTTATCTCATTGACGCTCCCGCGCCGAGAACACTGAATTTTCTCGGCGATGAGGACGGCGAGGTTCCTGATGAAGTATATTCGGAGTCTCTTGCGATAGTTCTTGACTCCGGCAACGCCGAAAGAATATCAAACAAGAAATATTCCCTGTGCAGAGAAATCATCAAGATAGACCACCATCCGGAAAGAGCAGACGGAAAATACGGAGATCTGTCCGTTGTTGAGCCCGAGAAAACATCAACCAGTGAGATAATCACTGAACTCTGCATGCGAAACAAAAAAGAGCTGAAAGTTGATAAAATATCCGCAACAGCTCTGTATACGGGGATTGTTGAAGATTCGGGAAGATTCAGATTCGATTCGGTTACCGGAGACACTCTCAGAGCAGCAGCTTTTCTGCTTGATTTCGGAATCGATACGGAGAGAATGTATTCAAATCTGTACTTTAAGGATGCAAGTGAATTCAAATACGAGTCATACGTTCATGACAATATACATATTACCGAGAACGGTCTTGCTTATGTATATATAACCGATGAAGTGATGGAAAAATTCGGGCTCGGATATGAAGAGGCGGCGCTTGCGGTAAACTGCATGGATTCCATTAGAGGATCATTCTTCTGGATAGCATTTATCGATGATCCTTCAAAAAAGGGGGACATCAGGGTAAGGCTGAGATCAAGATATATGCAGATAAACGGAATAGCGGAAAAGCACGGCGGAGGCGGACACGCGCATGCTTCGGGCGCTACCGCTCACTCGAAAGAGGAAATGAATGAGATAATATCAGAAGCGGATGAACTTATAAAAAACTTTAAAATCAAAAATGATAATCTAATTTAGTGGAGGAACTGAAAAAAGCACTTTCACTATCAGAGTGTTATAGGGGCTGTAGCAAAAGATAATAGTCTCATTTGTGAACCTCTCGCTTATTCAATATGCGAGAGGTTCACAGAAAGTCAGTACAAACGCAATGGCTAAACTTGGAAGAGATGAAGATGTTCGCGTAGAGGTGCTGATTAGGATCTGTGCATGCCTTGGCTGTACGATGGATGATATTCTGGATATCGTTCCGGATAATACGGAGTTGCAGGCGCAATAAAGAGAAGATGGCATATCTTGCCATTTCAGTATCCCTGTATCTCGGGGAGGATAACGGTATGTCACTTATTACATGTCCTGAGTGTGGAAAGCAAATATCAGACAAGGCTGTCGCTTGCCCTAATTGTGGGCTTCCAGCGGAGTTCTTTCATTTGGCAGGAGGAAGAAATGAAGAAAACCTCGTGAAAGAAACCCCGTCGTCTTATATG
Source organism: uncultured Ruminococcus sp. (assembly GCA_902765885.1). Lineage (GTDB taxonomy): Bacteria > Bacillota > Clostridia > Oscillospirales > CAG-272 > UMGS1696. The sequence goes on from CACXBN010000037.1 coordinate 1,442, forward strand.
CCGGATGTACCTCAGAATATCAATTTGCAAAACATAGGAAACATACTGGCTTCTTTTGACAAAGACTATATCCAGTATTTTAATCCAAATCATTATATTTCTACACGCGAGAAACAAGGTATTAAAGACGTTTACGGAGGATACTACAAGTATTTAAAGGCCAAAATGGTCTTTGATTATGTTTGCAATCATGCAAAAAACCTTCATGTGGATATTGATGCATTGAAGCGTTTCCTGACTCATATGCATTATTTGGAAAAAGATGTTGAAGTTCATAATTTGACTTTTGTAAATCAGAAACTGGAGCAGGACAAGGATTACTTTGATCACATTCTTGAAAAAATAGATCCTAATATCATTCTGGATGAAGAGCAAAGACGTGCTGTTATTACCGATGATGATTATTGCCTTCTCGTTGCTGGTGCAGGTGCGGGAAAGACAACGACAATGGCGGCAAAGGTCAAGTATTTAGTAAATCGACAGGGCATTAAGCCTGAAGAAATAATAGTCATTTCCTATACAAACAAGGCCATTGGCGAATTACAAGATCGAATTAATAAGGGGCTAGGTATTGATGCAAGAGTCTGCACGTTCCACTCTTTTGCTTTTGATATTGTCAAGAAATTCTCAGTTGAACCACCTGAGATCAATTTCTCGTCGTATAAAATTATATTTGAAATGCTGGAGAAGGCTATTTTTGACAATATGCCTCTCATGCGGAACTTGGTTTTTTTCCTCGGTTATTATTTTGATTTGTCAGAAGACGTATTCAAGTTTGAAAATTTAAATCAATACCATCTCTACAAGGCGGCACAAGACTATGAAACACTAAAAAGTGGTCTCGGTGAGTATGTGAGAAAAGTTGCTCAACAGCGAACTAAACAGGTAAAAACGATTACAGGTGAATACCTTCGGTCCATACAGGAGGTTCAGATTGCAAATTTCTTGTATCTGAATGGATTGGACTACGAGTACGAGAAAATATATCCGTATGATTCTCCTTCTCGAAATAAAAAGTATACTCCCGATTTCTATATCTGCCAGGGGGAGCATGAGGCTTGGCTCGAGCATTATGCCCTTACTGAAAGTGGATACAGCAATGTGTTGACTCAGCCGGAGATTGCCAAGTATAAACGTTCAATCCGTGATAAACGACAGCTTCATAAGGCCCATGGGACAAAGCTTTTGGAGACGTGGTCTCTTTACAATGACCGACGTCCGTTGATGGATCATCTGAAAGATACGCTGGAGAAAGAAGGTTTTATCCTAAAACCCCGTGACCTGACATCTGTATATAAAAAGATAGTCGAAACAGGAAAAGATAAATACATTTATAAGCTAATTCTGTTCATGATGAATTTCATTGAGCAGTATAAAACTACAGGTTATGATGCCGGTGGATTTGAGATCCTTAAGAGGAAAACTGATAACCCGAGGACACTGCTGTTTTTGGACATTGCTGAGCAGGTATATCACTACTATCAGAGCAAGCTCAAGCAAAACAACCAAATCGATTTTGCAGATATGATCAACGATGCAAATTTTTATTTGCAGGAGATAGAGCAGCAGCATCTGGAATTGCCGTATAAATACATCATTATCGATGAATTTCAGGATATTGCGCGGCAACGGTTTAATCTTACGAAGCGGCTTTCGGAGATTACAAAAGCAAAAGTGGTTGCGGTAGGTGATGATTGGCAGTCGATATACGCTTTTTCTGGTTCCGATATTACTCTCTTCACAAGATTTCTTGAGCTAATGGGTGAAGGAACGGAGCTGAAAATTACTCATACCTATCGTAATTCTCAGGAACTCATTGATATTGCGGGAAACTTTGTTCAAAAGAACTCAACACAAATTCGGAAGCAACTTATCTCCCCGAAGCACTTAAGCGACCCCATCCTCCTAGAAGAGTTCGATGACAGTTTCAAGCCGTTTAAGGCTTTAGCGGAAGCGGTAGAGAGGGTTATCGGAAAGGTTTTGGAAGAATTCGGGCTGGAATCTTCTATTCTTCTGATAGGACGTTATAACTATGATATGTATAAGCTTTGCCAAACGGATATGTTTTCCGAGACTCCGGGAGGCCAACTGAAAAGTAAAAAATACCCGAATGCCAAGCTAACATATATGACCGCGCACAGTTCAAAAGGCTTGGGCTATGACAATGTAATTCTGATCAATATGTTTGAAGGGAAATTCGGGTTTCCCTGCCAGATCGAGGATGATCCTATTATAAAACTGGTTACCTATGAAGACACGAGCGTTCCTTTTGCTGAGGAACGGCGGCTGTTCTATGTTGCATTGACCAGGACAAAAAACAGGGTTTATATTGTCACACCACAGAACAAGCCATCCAGATTCTTGATAGAAATCGTTAAGGATTATAATCTTCCTCATTCAGACAGCCTTAACATGGATGTGGTAGACCTGTTCCAGCTTCGGTGTCCTGTTTGTGGGTATCCGTTGAAATATGAATTCAATAAGAATTATGGGCTTAATCTTTGGATATGTACTAATGAACCGGAAGTTTGTGACTTCATGACTAATGATAAGGTCCATAAACATGACATCAAACGATGTGCAAAATGCGGTGATGGGTATCTCATTGTCAAAATGAATCCTAAAAATGGTAACGTCTTTTACGGTTGTACAAACTACTTCAACGAGAAAAAATGTAGCAATATGATTCCACTTCCGTCAGATCCGGTATAAGAATTGAGATTTAATGACCATTGTGGCAGGAGGAATAGCAATGCAGCTCCAAAAATCAGAACAACTGAATATTGCAAGCCTCTGCCCGTTTTTTCTCAAGGTAATTTCTGAATGTATTGTCCCAAATACTGACAAATTTTGCCGCCTGAAGAAGCGCCTAGCGAAGATATTTGGATCTACGCTTTCCCATTTTTGCATGTGTTGAATATAGCGATCCGGACTGATATGTTGTTGGCGAGCAACCTGCATAGGCAAGGATTTTATCCGCGTTTTCAAATCGCGAAAAATCCCCTACTTCGGCAATGATTGTTGCACCGAGATCGTAACCTATACCCGGAATTGACAGTATGGGCGAACTGATGGACTCCATAATGTTTTTGATTTCTGCCTCTATTTCTGCCACTTCATCATCAATCTGACGA
>CACXBN010000038.1 GCA_902765885.1 uncultured Ruminococcus sp.
CTCCGATCACCTGCATTTCGCCTCTTGCAAGCGCAGGCTTTATGATGTTTGCGGCATCAACGGCGCCTTCGGCATTGCCAGCGCCAATAATTGTGTGGATTTCATCTATAAAGAGTATGATGTTCTTGTTTTTCATAACTTCCTGCATCACGCTCTTCATTCTTTCCTCAAATTCACCTCTGTATTTGGCACCGGCTATCATGGATGATATATCAAGAGTAACGATTATCTTATTCCTCAAGGTATCGGGAACGTTGCCGTCCACGATTCTCTGCGCAAGGCCTTCAACGACAGCGGTTTTGCCGACGCCTGGTTCACCTATGAGGCACGGATTGTTTTTTGTCCTTCGTGAAAGAATCTGGATGACACGGGCTGTTTCGTTGTCTCTTCCTATGATAGGATCTATTTTGCCTTCTTTTGCCATTCTGCACAGATTACGGCCGTATTTTGCGAGTGTGGGCGCATTTTTAAGATCAGGATCGCTCTTGCTCTGTACGGTCTCATTCTCTGTTTCGGGAGATGAAGAAGATGAACCTAGAAGTTCAAGGACTGCCTTCTTTACCTCTTCCGTCGAAACATTCTGAGCCTCGATCAGCTGGTTTGCAAAGCAACCGTTCTCTTCACACAGTGAGAGAAGAAGATGTTCTGTACCTATGTATCCGTGGCCCATACCGACGGCTATCCTTGCTGCGTTTTCGATAATTCTCTTTGTCCTGGGCGTCAGATTTGCGGCTGTGAGATTCGTGGGATCTCCGGTCTGTTCATTTTCAGCCAGAATGGATTTTGTTTCATCATATTCAACGCCCTTTTCAGCAAGAGCCCTTGCAGCTATTCCGTCTTCTTCAGACATAAGTCCTAGAAGAAGATGCTCGCTTCCTACACATGTATGTCCCATTTCAGAAGCAACTCTGACTGCTTTTTCAAGCGAATTTTGTGCTTTCTGTGTAAATCCGATGTTCATAATATTCACCTCCGATCACAGATCGGTAATTTTAGTTGAGGAAATGCCGGAATCAGATTTCGGCATTTCCGATTATTTCTCTGACCAAAGCGGCACGCGCACGGTCTCGCTCCTCGGGAGATGAGGTGTTTTTGTGCTCTGCTTCTATGGTATATGGCTTTGAGCGGATCATGAGCTCATCAAGTTTTTCAACCGGGAGTTTTATCAGGCCTGATGCAGCTGCGAGCCTTAAGTCAGAATAATATGAAGTCAATTCCTTGCTTGAGATGCTCTCCGAGTACATAAGCATTCCGTATTTTCTTCTTGCGGATTCTCTGATTGCGGATTTTGATGACTCGGCAAGTTTTTCGTGCATGGAACGTTCGCCTTCTATGATCTGACCGATGATCTTTTCGATCCTTTCGACGATTTCATCTTCTGATACGCCGAGGGTGATCTGATTGGAGATCTGGTACAGATATGCAGAAGCTGAAGAGCCTTCTCCGTCTTCTCCCCTGATCGTAAGGCCCAGTTTAGCCAGCTGCAGTGCGAGTTCCCTTATCTGACCTGCTCTGGTGTAAGAGGGCAGATGCAGCATCACGGATATTCTGATCGCCGTTCCGAGATTGGTAGGGCAGTGTGTGAGATATCCGTATTTCTCACTGTATGCGATTTCCGCATTCTTGTCCAGAATCTCTTCGGCTTTGTATGCTTTTTCCATTGCGGTTTTTACATTGAATCCGGGCTCTATTGCCTGAATTCTGACGTGATCCTCTTCAAGAAGCATTATATTGACGTCTCCGGCCTTGTTGGAAATGTATTCTGACATTCCTTCCTTTTCTGCCAGTTCACGGCTTATAATGTGCTTGTCAGCAAGGCTTTCACGCTCAGCCTTGCTGAGTTTTGAAAGATCATTGATCTTCCATTCCTTTCCCTTGTATATTTCTGCAACTTTTGAGCAGATCTCTTTTTCCTGCTCTGCTGAAAGTCTTCCTGGGAAGGGATATCCTGAAAGGTTTCTTGCGATTCTTACTCTGGTGCTTACCGCAACATCGTTGTCGTTTCCTTTATTTCCGAACCACATGGTTATTATTCTCCTTTCAGCTGATTTTTAAGTTCATTGATCTTATCCCTGATTTCGGCTGCCTTTTCGTAATTTTCAGAAGAAACAGCATCAGTTCTTTCTTTTTCAAGCTTTTCTATCTGCTTTTTCAAGTCGTTTTTCTCACGGAACCGTGCCGGTGAATGACCCTCGTGAACAGTCTTTCCGTGGATTCTCTTTACTGTCGGTTCTATATCATTTTCGAATGTTTCGTAACACGACGGGCAGCCTGCCATTCCGTTCTCAAGGAAATCATTAAGTGTCATTCCGCAGTCGCATTTTGCTGCCGGTCTCCCTGATGAAATCGATGAGAGCAGGGAAGGAGTTTCACCAAACACTCCCGAGAAGAGTTTGTCCATGGATTTGAAAGGATTGGCAAAAAACTTGCCGATGCTGTCAAATGGGGATGAAGTGAAATCCTTGATGTTCAGTTCGCCGTTTTTCTGAAGTTCGTTTGCACAGTCAGCGCAAAGTTTGTAATTTCTGACCTGACCGTTAACATTTTCATGATAAAAGAATGTTGCTTCATTCTTGTTGCATTTTTCACAAAGCATAATACATACCTCCGTTTGTTAAATCATAAGCAGTGCTATGATGTGTCTTAGAATATCTGCCCTCAATATATCTCTCTGCTCTGCCGGGCAGCTGTCCAGAGCGGATTGCGACATAGCCTGTGCCGCAATTTTTCCCTCTCTTTCGGAGAGGATTCCATTGCCTATCAGGCTGGAGAGAAAAGCTTTCGTGTCATTTTCGGTAAGCGAATCGCCTATTGACTGGAAGACATGCATCAGATATTCGCTTTTCGTCATTTGCATTCTGACGATTTTTATATATCCTCCGCCTCCACGTCTGCTCTCTATCACATATCCTCTTTCAGGTGTGAATCTGGAAGTGATAACGTAGTTAATCTGACTTGGTACGCACCCGAGCTTGGATGCCAGATCATTTCGCTTGACTTCGACGGAACCGCCGCCTTCTTCGAGCATTTCCTCTATCAGACTGGCTATATGATCTGAAAGTATCATCCGTTTTCACCTTCTTTACTTAGGTCGTTCGGCCGTCGCTTTGTTTGACCATCTCTGACCTTTTTGTTGTACACATTATAGCCCAAAAGTCAGAGAAGGTCAAAGTCAAAGAAAGTCAAAAATCGTAGCAAAAAAAGCGATTAAAGCACAATATCAACTGCTTTTCTCGCTTTTTCTTTGTTTTTCTTGATTTTTTGACCTTTTTTGACTTTTGTTTTTTGGCGATAAAAATTCAAAAATCTATTTGAAATTAACTGAATAGATATGCTCTGCCAGTGCAGCATTTGAGAAATCCACTATGATCCATGAAGTAGTGAACGCAGATTCAGGCATCACAAGTGATTCGCCGAGCAGTCTCTGATTAAGAGACTTTGAGTGAATATACGGGTGACCGAATTTTACAGACCCATTTGTGCTGAGAAAATGAAGCCTTAATACATCTCCGTCTGCTTTTGGAGTCTCGAGTCCTCTGAGAAATGCAGACCATTTGTCGTCGGTACCATATTTATATCTGTCCTGTACGAGAAG
>CACXBN010000039.1 GCA_902765885.1 uncultured Ruminococcus sp.
ACGAAAAAATATGTGCATTTTGCTACACACAGCTAACAGACATAGAACAGGAAAAGAATGGACTATATACATATGACAGAGTACCAAAATTCGATATCGAAAGGATCAAGAAAGCCACAGAGGCCAAGGCTGCGGTGGAAGATTAAGAAGTAGATTATCAAGATCATAAAAGGTAGCGCTAATAATTTGTGGTTGCAAATCAAGGACTATTTAAATTGACGCCACCGGTCAAATGGAAGTCTTATATTGTCTCCATGGGCGCGTAGGTTCGGCTGAGTTCTGCCTACTTAATATAATTGGATGCGTAGCTTGGTTTTGTATCTGTTGCAATCCTTCCATCATAATGTGGAGAATGTATAGGAATCGGAACGATCTGGTCACGAAAAAGAAGAGAACTGTGATTCTCACATTTCTTGCACTGGTTATGGCGGAAAGTCAAATGGCTTTGCCGAGCGAAATAAAAACAGATAAAGTCATTCGTCTGATATGGTTGGCAAATGAAAACGGATTGTTGTATTAATTACATCAGTCCGTTTTTTGACTGATTTTTGCTGGCGGGTAGTCAAATGAGGGGTGGCCGAAGAGAGCTTGGTTTTTGCTTTTGTGAAAAAGCGAAAAAAAAGCTTCAAAAAAAGAAAACCACATTTGTAGTTAACTTGACAATCATATGTTATTGTGGTATCATTACTTTTACAATAGCATAATAAATAGTTATTATGCCGTATTATAACTAAATCACAAAAAATCTTCCTCATATTATATTAAAGCGAAAAAGAGCAAATAATAACAGGAAGAAAAGGCGTTATGATGAACATGGGGTGTTCTGAATAACAGCTGTTCTTAATCAGAAATAACGCTACCCCCACAGGGGAAGCCAACTTTTCAAGTCGGTTGGCTTATGAATCAGGAGGAGCTTAAATGGGAAGAAATTTCAGGAAGAGAACGATATGTCTGTTGCTCGCTGCGGCGATGGTGTCGGCCGTCTTGCCTGTGGTGGCATCTGCAGATGATACTGCAGGTACCAGAACAAACAACAGGACAACACTTCAGGAAATCAGTGAAAGTCTCAACACAAAGCCGTACGCGGATTATGTTGTGAAATACGCAGATGTTCCGAGAGCAACGAGTGAAATAGTCATTGACGCAGTTGACTATGATCCCGAATCAACCACGGCTGATGTTTCGGTTGTCGAAAATTATGTCGGGTATGACGGGGCTGCTATTAAGATTGAAGACGATGGCAGGGTCAACTGGGTAATAAATGTGCCGGCAGAAGGAAAGTATGCAATGGAAATCGAGTATTGTCCGGTAACGAACAAGACGAACTCCATTGAAAGATCGTTATATATAAATGATGCGGTTCCTTTTGCGGAAGCCAGATATCTCATGCTGAAAAAGACATGGGTCAACACTTATGCTGAAAACGGCCGTTTTGAAATGGACTCGAACGGCAATGAGCTCAGACCTGTATCAAATGTTCAGCAGAAATGGGATAAATACCAGGTCATGGACTCGAACGGATATTATGCAAATCCTTTTGAGTTATACTTTAAGGCCGGGAAAAACACCATAGGTCTGGAGGCTGTACGAGAGTCTGTTGTTATTTCCAAGATAAGACTTTATCCATATGAAGACAAAATTTCGTATGCTCAGTATATCGGAAATCATTCTGCAACAGAGGGCACTGATATTATCCACATAAATGCCGAAACACCCGACAAAGTTTCTGAATATACGATTTATCCTGTATATGACAGAAAGTCAGCTCTGAGCGAGCCGCAGGATGCAGCAAAAATCAGGCTGAACTCAATAGGCGGAGAAAAATGGGTATCAGCAGGACAGTGGGTCGAATACGATTTTGACATAGAAAATGCGGGCTTCTACGAAGTGGTGTTCAGATACAGGCAGGATGAACTCACCGGTATGTACACTTCCAGAAGAATTTACATAGACGGAGTTGTTCCGTTCGAAGAAGCAAACTACCTGAAATTCAATTATTCTACAAACTGGCAGGTTGAAGCTGCCAACAACGGAGCAGACAGTTTCCAGTTCTGGCTCGAGCCTGGACATCATACTGTTAGACTTGAAGTAACCCTCGGTGAAATGGGAGATGTGGTAAGGACTGTTTCAGGAGTACTGAACTCACTGAACAATGATTACCTCGAGATCATAAAACTGACCGGTGCTACCCCGGACGAATACAGAGATTACGGCTTCGGAAGAGTTCTTCCTCATGTTGTAAGGGACTTTGTCATCCAGGGACAGGCGCTGAGGGAAGTAGTTGAGTATGTTGAGGGAATGGCAGGAATCAAATCCGAAAACTCTGCAACAATCGATGAAATACAGAGACTTCTCATCAAGATGGGAACCGACGAAGAACAGATTGCGAAAAACGCAAACGATCTTAAGTCTAAAGCCGGAACCCTCGGTGAGTGGATTAACACGGTACAAAAGCAGCCTCTCAGTATAGACTGGATAAATATTCAGCCGGCATCAGCCGAAAAGCCAAAAGCAGAAGCCAATTTCTTCCAGTCATTCTGGTATGAACTCCAGCAGTTCTTTGCAACATTCTTCAATGATTACAACTCTCTCGGATCATCCGATGAAAGAGAGCTCGGAGAAGATGCAAAAACCATCGAAGTCTGGGTAACAACCGGTAGAGATCAGGCTCAGATAATGCGAAACCTCATAGATAATGACTTCGGACCTACCACGGGAATCGAAGCTTCGCTAAAGCTTGTGGCGGGTGGAACACTGCTCCCGTCTGTACTGGCCGGAATAGGCCCTGAAGTTGCCTTGCCCGGCGCCGGGGTTGACCCAATTCAGTATGCTATAAGATCTGCCGTAAGAGCGCTTAATCCTGAAGCATATGAGGATCAGCCCGGAGATTCAGAAGATAAAAAGGCAGACAATGCCAAAATGAGAGAGATCTTCTCAGACTTCCATGATATAGTAGATTCAAGATTCACGGAAGCTGCTCTCATACCGCTTACACTGTACGGAAAAACATACGGAATGCCAGACACGCAGTCATGGCCTATGATGTTCTACAGAACAGACGTTCTCGGAGACCTCGGGCTCGAGGTGCCAAAGACATGGGACGAGCTGCTTGCCATGATTCCTGTGCTGCAGTTCAACAACATGGAGATAGGCTTGTCGCAGGATTATCAGATGTACCTTTATCAGAAGGGCGGTAATCTGTGGACGGACGACGGCATGAGAATCAATCTTGATGCAAACCTTTCCCTCGAATCGTTTGAAACGATGTGCAACATGTTCACTCAGTACTCGCTGCCGGTCGACTACAACGCTGCAAACAGATTCAGAAGCGGACAGATGCCGATATTCATCAGCGATTACACGACATACAACAGCATCGTCATTTTCGCTACTGAGGTAGCGGGCCTTTGGGAATTCGGACCGATTCCCGGTTTCGAAAAGGAAGACGGAACTATTGACAATACAGCAATTTCCGCCGTGTCAGCTCTGACAATGATGTCAGGCGCAGACGACATCGAATCAGCATGGAAATTCATGTGCTGGTACACTGATACAAAATTCCAGGTGGACTATTCCAATGAACTCGTTGCAATTCTTGGAGATGCCGCCAAAAATGCTACGGCAAACATGAACGCACTCGAAGAGCTGCCATGGACTTCAAGAGAATACGGAAAGCTCATGGAGCAGATGCAACACACCACCGGAATCCCGAACTACCCCGGCAGCTATATAATAGGACGTTATACAAACTTCTCATTCCTTGCTGCATATAACCAGCACGCAGATCCGGTCAGAACGCTCCTCGGATATATTAATACTATCAACAAAGAAATCACAAGAAAGAGAACAGAGTTTAATCTGGAAACTCTCGAAGTCGGTCAGACACTTGCCTCAAAGAGACTCGGCCAGGCTCAGGAAGCTATAGAACAATTGGATGAGAGCACAAAGAACTCACCTGCTGTTAAGGCGGCTCTGGAGGCTATCAAGTCTGAAAACATAGAGATGCTTGCTGAATCTGCAGCGGCACTTGACAAGAACAATGAGGCTCTTTCACTGATTGCTTCGTATCTGAGCGATGCTTCCGAAGCACTTGCGAATTACGAATTATATAAATAATATATCCGAAACCTGATAAAAGGAGAGAGCACATGTCTAAAAACACATTAAAACAGGTAAAAACTCGCCGCGAGATGAGCAAGGCCGAGTGGACATGGTTCCTTGTCAGAAAGAACAAAATGGCATATTTTATGGTAGCACCGTTCATGATTTTGTTCTTCCTGTTTACTATCATTCCGGTCTTCTTCTCGCTCATTCTGAGCTTTACCTCATTTAACATGCTGGAAGTTCCGAAATTCGTCTTTATGGACAACTACATAACATTGTTCCTCGACGATGACCTCTTCCTGACTGCACTTAAAAACACACTGATATTTGCGGTCATAGTAGGACCGTCCTCATACATCATTTCATTTGCGGTAGCTTGGTTTATAAATGAACTTTCTCCGAAAGTTCGTGCATTTGTAACCCTTATATTCTATGCTCCGTCTATCGCAGGTAACGTATATCTTATCTGGGGTACGATGTTCTCTGGAGACCAATACGGATATGTCAATGGTTTCCTTATGAAACTTGGCCTCATAGATGCGCCGATTCTCTGGTTCAAAAACCCGGCGTACATTATGCCGCTCTGTATAATGGTTGCACTGTGGACTTCTCTTGGTACTTCGTTCCTGTCGTTTATCGCAGGTCTGCAGGGCATAAACAAGAGTTTGTTTGAAGCCGGAGCAATCGATGGCGTTAAAAACAGGTGGCAGGAACTTTGGTTCATAACCCTGCCCTCCATGAAGCCTCAGCTTATGTTTGGTGCCATAGTTTCAATAACAGGATCATTCGGATTCGGAGGAATCGTGTCAGCCCTTGCAGGCAATCCTCCCGTGGATTATGTCGGATATACGCTGTCCCACCACTTGAGTGAGTACTCAGGCACGAGGTGGGAAGTCGGATATGCGTGCGCGATTTCTTTCCTGATGTTCCTTATGATGATCGGCGCTAACCTGCTGGTAACAAAATTGATATCGAAGCTGGGTGAGTGACATGAGAAAACTAAGAACAAGACGACATCAGGTCGTACTCAACAGATCAGCCGGCGGAGATGTCGGTATTACGGTAGTTCTCGTAATAATGGGGATCTTCATGTTCATTCCTATGTATTACACGGTTATTCAGTCCCTGAAACCGCTTAATGAACTGTTCTATTTCCCGCCGAGATTTATAGTAGAACATCCGACATTCAACAACTTCTCAACACTCTTCAACCTGATGAGTGATTCATGGGTTCCGTTCTCGAGATACATATTCAATACTGTACTGATCTCGGTAGCAGGAACTTTCGGAAACCTAGTTCTTTCGTCAATTTGTGCATATGCATTGGCCAAAATCGATTTTCCTGGCGGAAAACAGTGCTTCTGGATTATTCAGAAATCTCTCATGTTCTCTGCAACTGTTGGAGGAATCGTAAACTTCATTATTCTTTCGAAAATAGGATGGATTGACACATATCTCGCTGTTATCGTTCCGGCATGGTGTTCAACTATGGGACTTTATCTTATGAAGCAGTTCATGGAGTCGAACATCACAACGGAAATACTCGAGTCCGCACGTCTTGACGGCGCATCTGAGTTCAGAACCTTCTGGTCCATTGCAATGCCGATGGTTAAGCCTGCATGGCTGACTCTTATAATCTTCTCTTTCCAGGGACTCTGGAATATGGGATCATCCGAATATATTTATTCCGAACAGCTGAAAACACTGAACTATGCCATAGGTCAGATCACCGCAGCTGGAATTACGAGAGCCGGCGCGTCAGCTGCTGCAACCGTTGTTATGATGGTAGTTCCTATTACGGTATTTGTGGTATCACAGTCTAACATCATCGAAACAATGGGATCCAGTGGTATGAAAGACTGATAAAGGAGGACAGACAATAATGAAAAGATTTGGCAAAATTCTTGCACTTGTACTTGCCCTCCTGACATTGTTCAGTGTATCCGCAGCAGCCACAGTCCCGTATGCAACATATACGTATTCATATACCGGAAACGTTCTTCTCTCACCTGACGCATATGTGCCTGATATAATTGTAGACTACAATTATATCGGAATGCCTACAGAGCTCGGTTCGGATCTTCGTGACCTGTTTGTGGGCCCGGACGAAAAAGTATACCTTGTAGATGCATCCAATAACAAGATTATGGTACTTAACAAGTATTATAAGCTGGAAAATGAAATAGGCGCTTTTGTGAATGAGCAGGGAGTTCCGGATTCGTTCAGAAATCCGTCCGGTGTTTTTGTAAACGAAGAATATATATTCGTTTGTGACACTGACAACAACAGAATAGTACTGTTCGATCTGCAGGGGAAATTCATTAAAATCATTCCCCAGCCGGTCTCCAGCTACTTTGAAGAGGGAGATATCTACAAGCCCATCGCGTGTGTTGCGGATGATTACGGAAGACTGTTCGTCGTGTCTTCTACAACATATCAGGGTATAATCGTTATAGATATGGACGGCAACTTCTTCGGATTCATAGGGGCAACGAAGGTCGTTGTATCACCGATTGAACTTCTCTGGAGAAGATTCCAGACAAAGGAACAGAGAGCCCGCATGCAGGACTACGTTCCGACGGAATTCAACAATATATC
>CACXBN010000040.1 GCA_902765885.1 uncultured Ruminococcus sp.
CTTAATCAGTGGGCCCAGGGTTCGAGTCCCTGAGGGTGCAGAAGATACGGTCTTTCTGTATAACGGGGCATTAGCGCAGCTGGGAGCGCACAACACTGGCAGTGTTGGGGTCACGGGTTCGAGTCCCGTATGCTCCATAATATTAAAAGTATAGTGATACGATAAAGGTATCACTTTTTTTGTTCCAAAAACCAATAGGTTATTCAACGACGATAATAGTGAAAGAATAATCTAATTGTAAACAATATTTTAATTTCTACAAAATTAAAATCAAATGCATTGACAAATCAAAGAATATGATGTACCATAACGATACTATGGTTTTTAACTGCTCAAGTGAGAACAGTTGTTTCTGCCCTTTTGTTCAATATTAGAACATCTGAGTGAGGACTACATTTTGACGTGATTAAGGGAATATTCTATTATGGTTGGAAAGATAAAAATCAATATAGACGTAATGCTTGCAAAAAGAAAAATGAGTGTTTCAGAGCTGGCTGAAAAAGTCGGAATGACAAATTCTAATATGTCGATTTTGAAAAACGGCAAATCCAAAGCTATCAAAATATCCACACTTGCCGGACTGTGTGAAGCTCTCGAGTGTCAACCCGGTGATCTGTTGGAGTACATTCCTGTTACAGATGTCAAATAAAATATCTCATAAAAAAATGCAGTATGAGTTTTTTTACTCATCCTGCATTTTCTGTTCTCGCGGAAAGTTAATAACGGCTTATACTAAATGACTGAGTTGGAAGGCTTTTGACCTGCAATGTACTCATTCAGGTTTTTGGCAAGACAGTCTATCAGGCGGATTCTTGCTTCTTTGGAAGTCCATGCGCAGTGCGGGGAAATGATGGTGTTAGGAGCCGAAAGAAGCGGATTGTCAGGAACAGGTGGTTCTGTTGCCAGTACATCTACCCCGAGCCCGCTCAGTTTACCTCTGAAAAGAGCATCGGCAACATCCTGTTCATTGAGAACTGCACCTCTGGATGTGTTTATAAGTACAGCTCCATCTTTCATTTTTGATATGAAGTTTTTATCCACCATTCCTCTTGTTTCATTGTTCAACGGACAATGTATGGATACAAAATCAGAATTATGAAGCAGGTCATCGGGGGACGTGAATTCTATTCCGTCCTCGTTCCCCGATGTTCTGCTTTTTTTTGTTGCCAGAACACGCATGTCAAATGATTTGCAGATTTTGGCCATTTTGGTGCCTATACTGCCGCAGCCGAATATTCCTATCGTTTTTCCGGCAAGTTCGGTGAATCTGTAATGCTCAAAATGGAATCCGGGCATTCCGGTCCATTTTCCGTTTTTGACAGATGATGCAAATCCATTAAGATCAAAGGCTGTATTCAGAAGCAGGGCAAAGGCTACCTGGGCGACAGAAGGTGTTGAGTATCCGGGAACATTGCATACAGTAATTTCTTTTTCTTTGCATGCCTCAATATCAATCATGTCAAATCCGGTGCCCATGGCGCTTATAAATTTGACGGCCGGATGCTGTTCCAGAACGTTTCGGGTTATTTTTGTCCTGTTTGTGAAAATGCATTCAGCGTCTTCGATCAGTTCTGCAGCTTCTTCGTCTGTGAGCTTTTCGTAAACTCTCAGATCACATATTTTTGAGATAGGTTCCCATGACAGATCTCCCGGGTTGACAGCGAATCCGTCAGTTATGATTGCTTTAAGCATTGCTTATTTCTCCTTATCTCTTTTTAGTTATATATCTTTTCACCATCGAACGCAAGCACTCCGTATCCGCGTCCGAAAACATTATCGTGAGTCTCAAGATACTCTGCAAGAGTTTTGCGAAGCCCCGTGTCTCTTGGCAATTCTGAAGGAACAAAGGAATCTCTGTGACCGAATACTCTCCAGAGATCTCTGTGATTCTTCTCCTCTTCAGAACTCAATATATCGAAGTTATCCATGAATTTCAAAATATATGATCCGGGCTGCATGTATTCTCTGTTTTTGAGCCATAAAAGCCAGGAGCCGCATACAAACACTGCCTTTCCCGTGCATCCGAAGTATTCGTATGCCTGTTTCAGTGAATCAATAATCATCTCGGGAAACAGCCTTCCGTCTTCCGGAATGTGTATGTTGATGATTTTGTCTCCGCCCTTGACGAAAAGACCGTGCTTGTTCCATGTCAGGGCCTCGGAAAAGGTATATATCTCATATTCGAGTCTTCCCAGCCTGACAAGGTCGTTTGTGAAAAATCTGGTTAACCAGTCGAGCTGGTCTTTGATTCCGTATTCTCCGCTCTCCCTGTAATACGAGGCTGACCAAATGACCAGTTCCCTCATGGACATATAATATACAAGCCCGCCGTGCCCCTTTGATATATATGTCTTTTCAGCATCCATTCCAAGTATGACATACATGGCAAATCTGGAAAGACAGGGATTGTAATCAAGCTTTCGTTCAAGTCTTTCATATAATTCAGGATTGCGCATATCTGCCCTTATACATGCGACATCGTCCGCATGATTTGAAAGCAGATCTTCACACACGGGCGCCACGGCTTCAAGATATTCCCTGGGAAGCCTTATGTGTGTGGCAAATTTCTGTACATCATAGCCAAGTTCCCTCAGACGGTCATAAATATCCATAACAAAACTCCAATGCCTGTCAATAAACTGATAGTGCCACAATTATACCATACAGCATAGCAAATTAACAGTTGTGCACAAACAAAAAGAGCATCATTCATTGTGAGTGATGCTCTGATTTACTTATTATGACCGGATTATTATTCCTCTTCTTCCTCTTCTTTTTCTTCAGGAGGGAGGACTTCCACAGTCGCTTCGCTGATCTGGTGATCTTCCACTTTCGTGACATGGATTCTGAGTCTTCCTATGTCAAGCTCTATTTGCTGTTCTCCGTCATCCGGAATGAGTTCGAGAGTACCGAACACAAGACCCGTGAAAGTGTCATAATCGCCTTTTTCTATCTCTATGCCCAGTTCTTCTTCCAGTTCTTCGAGTTCAATGTTGCCTCTGATCTTCCATGTGGTATCCGAAAGTTTTTCTATGTCCGGGACTTCTTCACCCGATTCGGAATCATCGTCTCCTAGATCGCCCATAATGCATTCCACAAGGTCGTTCATTGTAACTATTCCGACCATTCCGCCGTACTCGTCAAGAACTACGGCAAGTGTGTTGCCGGTTTTCTTCATGTTAGCGAACAGCACATCGGCTTTAATGTTTTCAGGTACAAAATATGCCGGGTGTACTGCGTTAGCCATTACCGATTCCTTCGATTTGTCATCAAGTCTGAAGTAGTCTTTGGCGTTGAGGATTCCTATGACATTGTCAGCTGAATCTTCGCAAACGGGATAAAGCGTATGTCTGATGTTGTGAATCGTTTGGGCCCACTCGTCCATCGTTTCCTCAGCCCAAAGCATTGAAACGTCAGTTCTGTGGGTGGCGATTTCACCCGCGGTGATGTCGTCAAATTCAAAAACATTCTGGATAAGCTCTTTTTCATCGATGTCGATTGTGCCGCTTTCAGCACTTGCGTCAACGATGAGTCTTATTTCCTCTTCGCTTGCTTGTTCATCTTCTTCGTTAGGATCGATACCCAGCATTCTAAGTACGAGATTCGTGGATTTTGTCAGAAGAAATACGATGGGTTTGAAGATTACGGAAATAGCGCTCACCAGGCCCATAAGAGCAATAGCGATTTTTTCCGTCTTCTTCATAGCCACCCTCTTAGGCACTAATTCTCCGAAAACAAGCGTCAAATAAGAGAGCGCTAAGGTAATAACTATAACAAAGATTATTCTCAGTGTATCCTCGGGAACAGGTGAGCCGGCATTTTTGACGGCTTCTGCTATCGGACCTGCAATATTTTCGGCTGCAAAGGCACTACCGAGAAATCCCGCGAGCGTTATTGCCACCTGAATTGCAGACAGGAATTTAGAGGGGTCTTCTTTGAGCTTAAGCAGCTTTTTAGCTCTTTTATCACCATCAGCGGCCATTTTTGCTAGTTTTGTTTCGTTTACGGATATGATGGCGATTTCCGCACACGCGAAGATGGCATTAAGAGCAATGAGTACCAGTTGTAAAATAATTATGCCAACCAGATTTGGAGGGGGTTCTTCCAAGTATAATTCCTTTCCTTTCAGTTGTAAACAGAGTTCTGACAGCAATGTCGATTAGTATCTGTCACTCTGTTTTGAATGTATTTAATCGACAAACTCCATTATACTATACTGCACTTGCTATGTCAAGAATGCTGTGTTTATCACAATACAGTTGTCAAACTTGTGTAACAAAGCAAACCAAGCAAAGTAGTGGACAGCAAACGATGACCAATAGAGCTTTATTGTGAAAAGTGAAAATAACAATGGTATTAAAATAATTATTAAAAGGTATTGACAAAGAAGAAAGATTGAGTATAATTAAATTGTACACAATCAAAACACAAACAGGAGGAAGAAAATGTCTATTTACGA
>CACXBN010000041.1 GCA_902765885.1 uncultured Ruminococcus sp.
AGGCAGCGCTGCGGCTGGAAAGCGAGCGTATAGCACGGGCCATAAAAGCGTTTAAAGAGGATACATGGATGTGGGAGCACCACAAAAAAATACAGCTGTGAGCCGACTATAGACTGTAGGTCGCTTACGAGATCAGCCACCCCTGTCGTTATAGAAGACAAGCCCGTCAGGCAAGAAGTCTGCACACGAAAGCCCAGACAAATGAGTATTCTGCATATTCCGATCACTTGACACAGGAAAGCCCCATTATACATACGATTACTTTCTACCTTTCGTGTGTATAGTGGGGCTTTCGTGTGCAGAGTAGAATTTTCCCAACACTCCTCTCCCCCGGATATATAAAAAAACCCCTCTTCCTGCATGCGATCTCACATAGAAGAAAGGCCCAACTGCCTTGATTTTGCTGGCTTTTCTCATATTCCTTAATTGCATTTACTTTTCTAAACTTGCATTAAGTCTGTCAAGTCACGCTGTTCCACCGTTCAACACAATAGTTATTTTAAATTTCAGAAACGTATTGACAAACCTCAGCCTGTTTGATATAATAACGTCCGTCGGAAGAAATCCGTATAGCGGTATTGTGTAAAGGTAGCACAGCAGACTCTGACTCTGTATGTTGGGGTTCGAATCCCTATACCGCTGTAAAAGTTTCTCGTGTTCACGAGAGACTTTTCTTTTTTTGTAATGAACTAAGGCACTATACATTTTCAATCGTTTGTGGTAAAATGTCAGTGCTATTTATTCTTTGGGAGGAAACGATCTTGAAAAGATACATCTCACTTTTTCTCGTGCTAATCATGATTATTACGACACTCACCCTGATTTCATGTAAATCAAACTCAGTGCAGTCTGATACAGAAAAAAATGATAACACAGACACAACAATCGACCACGATTCATCTAATGACTCCTCTGACAACGATGACCCAAGAGATGTCTTTTATGGATATACAGACATACATCTTACAGAAGACCCGTATTTTGACGAAGAAGGAAGACTTGTGCTGAATTTTGAAGAAGCTATTACATACTATCCTACAGCGTCTGTTTTTGTTGGCGTTGTTGATAAAAGCAGTGCTGAATCGTACCCGGCACACCCTGATATGGAAGCATATCCCGAAATGCGCACTGAAGAAGGCATGACAGGAATAGCAATCACAACAGAAACTCCTCTCGAACTGAAATCCGGGGAAAAGTATACATTTTCAGTAACTATAATGAACGCCTTTATCTGCGAATTTGAAATGACAATTAAATAGGAGTATGCATAATGAGCGCACTAGACGGATTAAGACCAGAAAATGTATTCCATTACTTTGAACTTCTTTCTTCAGTTCCCCATGGATCCGGCAACACAAAACAAATAAGCGATCTGTGTGTGGATTTTGCAGTATCCCATGGTTTGGAACACTATCAGGACAGTGCAAACAATATTATAATAATCAAGGAAGCCACTGAAGGATATGAATGCTCTGAACCGGTAATTTTGCAAGGCCATCTCGATATGGTATGCGTCAAAGACGAGAATATAGACATTGATATGAAAACAGAGCCCATCAGGCTGATGCATGATGATGAATGGGTTTTTGCAGACAGAACATCCCTCGGAGGCGACAATGCAATTGGAGTGGCGATGATAATGGCTATCTTAGACGATGACAGTCTGAGCCATCCGAGAATAGAAGCAGTTTTTACAACAGATGAGGAAACGGGGATGGATGGAGCTGTGGCACTTGATGTGTCACATTTGAAGGCGAAAATGATGATCAATCTTGACTCGGAGCATGAAGGTGTTATTACAGCAGGATGCGCTGGTGGAGCAAGAGTAGATTGCACTTTCCCTCTGTCAGCAAGTAACATTCCTCATAATTACATCTGTCTCAGATCCGAAATATCCGGACTTTTGGGAGGGCACTCCGGAATCGAAATCAACAAAGGGCACGGAAATGCTATAGTACTCATGGGAAGATACATTCAAAGAATTCGCACCAGAGTTACCGAGAAACTCATGCTGGTTTCACTGTCCGGAGGCAAATTCGATAATGTTATTCCCAAAGCCTCGGAATCAGTTTTCGCTATTCCGGAAAGTGACTTTCATTCATTTAAAGCAGAAACAGAAGCATTCATCAATGACATTTCGAAAGAACTTTCCTCCACAGATCCCGGCTTTTCCATGAAAACTGACAGCTGTGAATGCGGCTATATGGCAATTTCCGAAGAGCTGAGCGAGAAAATAGTGAATTCTCTTATCATCATGCCATTCGGGGTTCAATCCATGAGCGCTGACATCAGTGGACTGGTACAAAGCTCACTCAACATGGGTGTAGCAAAAATCGGTTTGCAGAGCGTGTGTTTCAGCTTCTCGGTAAGATCATCCATCAAGTCCGAAAAAGAATATATTATAGACAGAATAGCCACCATAATGAAAAGCTTAGGAGGAAATGCGACTGTTCGAAACGCATACCCGGGATGGGAGTTCCAAAAGCATTCGCCGCTTCGTGAAATTGTAGCAGAATCATGCAAAAAAATTCTTAAAAAGCCGGTAAAGATCACTGCAACACATGGTGGTCTGGAGTGCGGTATGTTTATGGAAAAGATACCTGGGCTTGACTGTGTTTCGATCGGACCTGATCTTTTTGAGGTCCATTCAACAAGCGAAAAGCTTAGCATTGATTCTACAAAGCACATATATGGTATAATCTGCGATGCTTTAAAAAATCTGTAAGTCGGCACAAATATATCGACAAACAAAAAACGCCAATATTTTGGATTTTAATCCATTATATCGGCGTATTTTTTATTGGTTGCCCTACAAAACTGTGCACGACACAGCCGGTGTTGTGTGCTCCCAGCTGCGCTAATGCCCCGTTATACAGAAAGACCGTATCTTCTGCACCCTCAGGGACTCGAACCCTGGGCCCACTGATTAAG
>CACXBN010000042.1 GCA_902765885.1 uncultured Ruminococcus sp.
GAGGAAGAGTTCGATCCGCTCTCTTGTTAGCTTAAATTTCTGGCTTACTTGTTTTTTCGCCAATAAGCCGGAATACAGGTGATATTCGTCAGTCAACTCATTAATCCTATCTTTGACCATGTCAAACGGCATTCCCTGTTCCACGCTTTTTACCAGATTAGCCTTAGCCTTCTCGATTCTGTCCAGCTCTTTGGTGATATTTTCAAGCTCAGACTGGTCATTACTTGTTTTCAGATAGTAATCCCAGACCAAGTCAACAATGTAATTCAGTGTATCCTCATCACTTATCATCTTGAGCGTCTGGTCGATCACAATCTCTTCAAGAACCTCTTTCCTTATTGGCGATATTTTACACTTCTTCCTGGCTCTGTTTATGCATGAGTAATAGTGGTATTTTGTACCCTTCTTTCCATATCCGCTCTTTCCGACAACTGGAGCTCCACACTCGCCACAGACTAACTTGTCAGTCAGCAGGTAATCACTATATTTCCAGCGAGCGCTAGGCATCTTACGATTCTTTGCTTTCATCTGCTGAACTTGTTCCCATTGCTCTTTTGAAATGATAGGAGGGATGATATTTTCTTCTCGGATTGAATCCTTAAAGATGTATGTCCCAATATACCTCTCATTTGACAAGATTGATGGTATTGAATTCTTAGTGAATGGCATATTTCTCTTGTTGGTGTATCCATGACTATTGAGGTATCTGGCTATCTCGGCCATGGTCTCTCCTGCTTGATATTTGTCATAGATCATACGGACGATTGCAGCCTCGCTCGGTTCAATTACGAAATGGTTGTTTTCATCAGCTACATAGCCGAGAGGGAGATGACCGCAAATTACTTTATATTTTTTGGCAGACTCAAGGAGCCCTCGCTTAACATTCTGTGAGAGCTGCAGTGAGTAGTATTCAGCCATTCCCTCAAGGACCGATTCCAGGATGACGCCTTCCGGCCCTTCGGTGATATTTTCAGCTATGTATTCGACCCTTACGCCATGAGTTTTAGCTCTGTATTTGTTGAATGTGATCTCTTCTCTGTTTCGTCCAAATCTGTCAACCTTCCAGACAATGATGACTGTGAATGTATGAGATTGACAGTCATGCAGCATTTCCTGGAAAGCTTCTCGGTCATCATTGGTTCCTGTCTTTGCTCTGTCGCAGTATTCCTTAATGATCGTATAGTTGTTAGCTTCGGCATATTTTTTGGCTGCGGCAAGCTGTCCTTCTATCGACTGTTCAGTTTGGTTGTGTGATGAGTATCTTGCGTATACTACTGCGTTTTCCATGTTGTCACCTCCTCAAGTCCATTATAGACCAATTCGCGCTTTTTTCGCTATTTTTTCCGTGGTTGTAATAGGAATATTATTTTCATTTTACAAATCAATGGAGGTGACAGAAATGAAGGTTAGATTCGAAAGAGACTTAGCAAAGCAAATTCGGCAGGCATACACAAATGCCATTAAGAGCAGCGTTTTTGAGAAGTCCATCAGTTATTTCAATGGCTATTGCTGTGTGATGATCGATGACGAGAAACCTAAAAGACTTTTAATTGACGGTTATATGGTTACTCGTCGTCGTGTCATTGGAAACAACGAGATCGCTATTCATCTGAATACTGATGACTCTATTGGACCATGCTTTACAGTGGCAAATGACCTGAACGATGAGTTTAGTTTAAGAATGTTGACAAAGATGATTTTATACATGAGATTGTTGAACAGATGAAGATATTCCTGGAGGCTCAGATTATTCTGGGCTTCTTTTTTTTCATTCGCGCGAAACGATGGGCGTATAGTAGAAAGAAACACAATTCATTTGTATTTATATAAAGGAGGTTATTGTTATGTGTACAAATTTAGTTAAATTCTACAGAATTAAATCTGACGGATGGAGAGAAATCGAAACCGTTCTTGACAATACAAAAGTTTTCTATGACGAGGAAGCCCAGTATAACAGAGACGGATCGATAGATCTGCATGTGCAGTTCTATTCCACAGAAGATAAACTGAAGGGTTTAGACGCCCTCAGACATAGATATTAAAGAATGGTATTTCAGGCTTAGCAGAAATTGCTAGGCCTCTTTTTTTGCCCATTCGCGCGAAAAGATAGGCCTATAGTAGAAGAAACACTATTAACTTTTAATAAGGAGGACACAATTATGTTTAATTTTATTAAAGATATGTTCGAAAAGCATGAATTCACAGTTTGGGTGAATTGCGGAGATTGGCTTAAAGATGTGGACTTTGGAGCAGAGCTTAGAACGCGTGGAATCGAATATAGGAAAGTGATTTACTATAAAGATTCCAAGCAGATAGGCCGCAGCTTTGAATTCACAACAACCAATGCCGAGTTCAACAAAATTATGAAGAATTTTGAGCTTGGAACAGATATTGATACAATAATGATTGATGGCGAAGTAAATTATATTAAGAAGTAAAGTTTCAGGCTTAGCAGAAATTGCTAGGCCTCTTTTTTTTTCGCTATTTTTTATGAGGCTCTAGTAGCTAATGTTTTAATCAAAAGGAGGTTTACCATAATGGGAAATGTGAAAAGATATTTTGCACCGGAGTTCAATTCCGAGCTATATGTATCATCTGCCACGAGGATAAAATTGATTTATAAGGCTTTAGTAAGAGGTGGAAAGAATGGTAATACAGAATTGGAACCGTTATATCCAAAGGCGTTCCCTTTGTTTGACGAGACAAAACTGTATGGTCTGGAAATCGATTACGATTCCAAAAAGTTTGTAATAGTGAGCAGCGATACTGTGCTGGGTATGATCACCGGTGTACGACATGAAACAGGCGGGATTATGTTTGATTGAACGAGCGGGGTCTGGAGTAATTCCAGGCCTCTTTTTTTTGCCCATTCGCGCGAAAAGATAGGACTATAGTAGAAGAAACACTATTAACTTTTTAAAAGGAGGTTTTTATCATGAGTAACAATTTAGTTAATATGGTAACAGACAAGATGATATTTGGTGGAAAGTTCTTTCAGGCAGTTTCACAGAAGGTGATCAAAGGTGTTCTTGAGAAGACGATCAAAGACAGTCTTGGAGTAAATTCCAAGGTTGTTGTAGACCGTGTTTTCATGGAACATGCAGATGGTCAACCGGTGAAACTTCAACTGGAGATCTCTGCTGACATCGCAGAGGCTGACATATTAGCCTTAATAGATAAGGCACTCAACAAATAAAAAAGTTTCAGGCTTAGCAGAAATTGCTAGGCCTCTTTTTTTTTTCGCTATTTTTTCTTTCCCTCTAATAGACACTAGTCGATACAAACAAGCGACGAAGAGCAGAAAGGAGATGTGTTATGTTGATGAGATATTGGTATGTTCCTGAATACAGTGCGAATGTTGAGGATGTACCCGAAATTCTTAGCAAGTTTATGATCAGTTTTGAGAAGAAAATTGTAACTGATGCTCGAACTGGAAGAGTTGAGGGATACGTGTTCAAGTTCCGGTGTGTTCCTGGACTGTATAGTATCCTCAAAGCATGGTGCAAGAGCGGAAATAATCTTGCGCCGCTTGAGGTAAAGACTGCGAAATGAGTTATATTTGCAGAGACTCAGAGAAATCTGGGTCTCTTTGTTTTGCCTATTCGCTAAAAATTCCAATACTCTAGTAGATACTAGCAACACAATTATTTAATTACTTTATAGGAGGGTTTATCATGGCGAAACAAACAAAGTTTACAAGGTTGGTGGTTGTTAAGAATTATGGAACAAATTCAGCGGTAGTTGGGGAAGCCCTTGAATTCAGTAATATAGCATACGAAAAAGAACTCGTAGACTGCATTACCGTAATGAAAGGGATCGTCGACTGCCTGTATATTATGTACAGATTCAAGTGCACCGACCAGGAATTTGCGGGGGTCATGGAAGAGATCCACAAATGTGAAGATTTTGAAGATTGGCTTGTTATAGCGGCCGGTTCCGTTGCCGGCGAGATAGTACGGATTCAGCGGAAGTGATATTTATTGGGGATTCCCGGATTTAATTCTGGGAGTCCTTTTTTTTTCGCTAAGAATTATACCTCTATAATAGAACTAAGGATAAATTAGTTCGAAGAAAGGAGAACCAAAAATGGAGAGATGGTTTAAGTGTGGTGAGTATTTGTATTTTTCCATAAAGGAATTGTCAAACAAAAAGTGGCGATTAAAAGGTATTGATATCGGTGCTGAAGAGGATTGGATTGAGGATCTGTTCGATTCGTACGAAGAGGCGTACGCATATTTAACGGACAAGGTTGAATCCTCTCGTCAGAATCGACATACGGAAAGATTGTACTGTGTTGAATGCGACAATCCGTTTGGATGAATTGGACTTATGCACTGGAGCTTCGCGATATTTTACGAGGCTCCTTTTTTTTGTCCGGTCAATCACCTTCAACTGAGCATGGGGTAAATCCGTTGTAAAGTAAAACCAATTCGACTACACTACAGATGCTCCGGAGCGGTGATATTTTTCAAGGAGGTTGTTATGAGGCAACTAAAAGAAGAATGGGCTGCTGAAGTTGTAGGGAAATTGTACAGATTCAACATGACTCATAAGGATTTTGCTAAGGAATGTGGCTATACTGCCGGATATTTGTCGATGGTTTTAAATGGTAAGAAGAAATTCGGGTCTCCTTATTCTGAGCGGATGACTCGCAAACATATTCTCAACACAATGGCGAGGCTGGAAGATGAGATTCTCGGTTGAAGATGAGAAACTGATCGCGGCCACATTCCTTAAAGCAGTTGAATGTTATATTTTGGAGGAGCAAAATGAAGAGCTCAATAAGCAAGAAGAGCCAGTACTGGATTCCAAAGCACCGATATTTGGAGCTGAAGAACTGGGTTCGACAGTATGAGGACTGGCATCACGATTTGATAGATATGCGATATTTAAAGTCAAAAAATTCCCGGGTAGGTTTTTCGTCAAATGTTTTTAACCGCACAGAAGAATTGGCTATATTTTCAGCCAGACTTACAAGAAACATGGAGATTGTGGAGCAGGCTTGTCTCGAGGTGATGCCTGACGATCCGGCTATATTTTTAAAGGCTGTTACGGAGGGTCTGTCATATGACGCATTGGCTGCTACTCGATGGATGTCTGTAAGCAGGGCTGAATGGTATGAATCCTACAGGAAATTCTTCTATATTTTGGATAAAAAGCGCGATTAATTATGGTTGTGTAATGATGAGTTAATTCTTTAACAAAAAAGAAAGGAGAAT
Organism: uncultured Ruminococcus sp.; assembly: GCA_902765885.1. GTDB lineage: Bacteria > Bacillota > Clostridia > Oscillospirales > CAG-272 > UMGS1696. The sequence goes on from CACXBN010000042.1 coordinate 5,220, forward strand.
TTTATGACTGGAGATGAACAAAAAGCGATTTACTTTAGAGAACGAATGTATAATTATCTGGAAAGTATGTCTTCGAAGCTGAAGAACGCATTCCCTGCTCGAACAAGATGGAATAAAAAGATCGAGCAGGTATTGATTGCAGCATGTGAGGAGCCGCTTACGGATGAGGAATACTATATGATCTTACGTAAACGAGTTGGCAAGATTATCCACGACATAGAACGTGGAGATAGAGTTTTTATTAACGAATGATTCATCACCGGGCTCAGAGAAATCTGGGCCTCTTTTTTTTTCGCTATTTTTTATGGCCTCTTTATAGGGAGTAATTTTTTATAAGGAGGTTATTGAAATGAAGTTTGAAATCACGTTAAAACAGGTGTGTGACATGTATTATACGTGCGTTGAAATGATGCGCGCTGGACTTGGAGGGCAAGTCTGGCTTGCAGAAAAAGCCACGTATTCACAGGTTGCACAGCGCTGTGACGAAATGATTCATCGAATGACGCCTGATGCGGATTGCATCATAGCCGAATTGATGAACGATTAGTCCCAACATGAGACCTGGATATTTTCTAGGTCTCTTTGTTTTCGCCCATTCGCGCAATAAGATGGACCTATAGTAGAAGGAGGTACACTACTATGTTATTTTTACCAAATGAAGGGACCTGGCCCTTAAAACCAGAAGAGGAGTTATTAGTATGGCTTCAAGAAGAAAATAATCGTAGAGCGTTCATGCTTATGTCAATGGAGACGGCTAGGCTATTGAACGAACATAAGATTAAAGAAGAGGCTGAGAGAGCTGTAATGATAATGAAGAGAATTAAAGAAAGGAGGGAGAAAAAACAGTAGATATTTCCGGGGCTCAGAGAAATCTGGGCCTCTTTGTTTTGCCCATTCGCGCGAAAAGATAGCCATATAGTAGATGAAATATTATTACATTTTTAAGGAGGTTATTGATATGTTTAAAAGATATTTAGTGGAGAAAACGATTGTTAAGTCGATTCACGCAGGCATGCATGTATTGTTTGGTGCCGCTCAGATCAACACTGTTAAAGTGGTGGTGAATGGGGACAAAGAATACGTATTGATGTCAGCGATCGGAGACAAGGTGCAACACTTATATTTTAAGGAAATGTACCAGAACTACTTTGAAGAAGGAATGATTAGAGAACTAGTAGAAAGAGTACTTGTATACCCGGAATAATTCCGGGTATTTTTTTTTCACGCAGATACCCATTATTGGTGATATTTTTGTAATGCAAAAATTTCGCTCAAATTTCTGCGTCTATTATAGGAGCGGGTATATCGTACGATTATTTGCTTCTTTTTGTTTTCGCCATTTTTTATGGCTCTCTGTTAGGAACATTTTGTTTAAGCAACCAAGACGAAAGGAGAAAACTATTATGGACCGTCTTGAGGAGTTAGTAAGAGAAATTGCGGATGAGTACAAAACAACTGAGAACAAGAAGGAGTTCATTGATACGCTTGAGAAAGCGGTCGATATTCACATTAAGCTGAAAAACGCAGAGCTTAATGCTGAGAAAGTCGCCCTTGAGCATGAGGAGAAGCTCAAGCAGATCGAAGCGTCCGCTGCTATTCACGAAAAGCTGGATGCTCGCGAAGACCTGAAGCTGGAACATGAGCATGAGGAGAAGATGGAATCCATCAGAGCCAATGCTGCTGTTCAGGAAAGTCAGGAAATTCGTGAGGATCGTAAGCTCGAACATGAAGAGTGGAAGGATCAGCAGGAGATCGAAAACGAGAAAGCCAAGCTCAAGAATGAGAAGAACGGCATTAAGGCCGAAACTGTGTGTAAGATAGTCGGTGGAACAACGACGGCTGTCCTTGCGGGAATCAAGATCTTTGAGCTCGGAGGCTTGGTTCATCAGGTGATCTCAGACGACAATGATGGGAAATTGTATATTTCTCAGGGATGGGACCTGGCAAATAGGTTCCTGCTTAAGGGATTGCTGTAATGTTTCTAACAAGAAAAGCGGAGGCTCAGAGAAATCTGGGTCTCTTTGTTTTCGCTATATTTTCTGATGATGTAGTAGTAGCTCACTAACTATTCATATTTAGAAAGGAGAAAGAACTATGGAAAACGAGGATTCAAAGAAGAAAAAGAAGCCTTTGAAAGATCGCATCAAAGACAAGGCGGAACGGGGCTGCAAGAAAGCGCAGGAAATCTGGAACGCGTGTAAAGATCATAAAGAAGTTGCACTTGTCTTGGTCGGAGCTGTATGCAAGGTTGGCTACGAGGGGTACAAGGTACACAATCGTAGAACCGATCGCAAAGAGCGCCGCAAAGAAAAGGAAAACTGGAGATATGATCGTTCCACCGGACAGTGGTATGAGCTGAAAAGACCCATGAAGACGCGGGAAAAAGAAGAATACGATCGTAGATTAAAGGCGGCAAGAATGCATGAAACCAACGAAACAGTATACATTATTCTGAAAGATATGAATTTACTGAAGGAGTGAGTTATATTTGCGGGGGCTCAGAGAAATCTGAGCCTCTTTGTTTTTTCGCGTTTTTTTCTAGGGGTATAATAGAGAAGCGTATAAGGCGAGTTTGAACGCCAAGAAATAGTTTAAAACGTAGAGTAGAACGCCAAGGGCAACCTGGGTGTTATCCTTGGAGACGCTGGTTGAAAGCCAGCTAGTATGCTTCTTA
>CACXBN010000043.1 GCA_902765885.1 uncultured Ruminococcus sp.
AATTACAGGGTTTATCTGAAAGATGACCTCTCGCTTCAGGATTTTCATGATTATCTGGATCAGATGAAACGGTCTGAAAAAATAATAGAAGACTGCAGACACCTGCTGGATACAAACAATATACTACTCAACTAAAAAAGGATGTGGAAAACCCACATCCTCTTTTTTATGCTTCTGATTCACAATAGATGCATCTGTATATCTTTTTTTCTCTGTCAGTCAGTTTAAACACCTGATCAAGTTCCTGTTCGACCGCCGTAATGCATCTTGGATTTCTGCATTTTATGACATTCTTCAGATATTCAGGCATGCTTATGGATTTCTTTTCGACAAGCGCACCGTCTTTTATGATATTGACGGTTGCCGAAGGGTCAACGTATCCGATAACGTCAAGATTTACCGGTATATCCGCATCTATCTTGATTATATCCTTTTTCCCCATTTTATTGCTGTGAACATTCTTGATGATTGCCACGGAACAGTCCAGCTTGTCAAGCCCGAGAAGCTCATAAAGTTTCATACCTCTTCCGGCTTCTATGTGATCTATCACAAAACCATTATTGATCGAATCAATATTCATTTATTACCTCCCGAGCAATTTAAGAATGAGCGCCATTCTCATTATTTTACCGTTGAATACCTGCTTGAAATAACATGCTCTTGGGTCATCGTCAACAGCCACGCTTATTTCATTTACACGCGGAAGCGGATGGAGGATACTGAGATCGTCTTTTGCGGACTTCAGTTTTTCGGGAGTAAGAATATAGCTGTCCTTAAGTCTGAGATATTCCTCTTCACTGAAAAATCTTTCTCTCTGTACTCTTGTCATGTACAGAATATCAAGCTGACCAATAACGCTCTCAAGATCTCCTGTTTCGAAAAACTCCATATTGTTCTTTTTTATAATATCTTCTTTGACATAAGACGGAACTTTGAGTTCTTCCGGGGATATCAGCACCAGCTTGATTCCTTTGTACCTTGACATCGCATTGATAAGAGAATGAACGGTCCTTCCGAATTTAAGGTCTCCGCAGAAGCCTATTGTCATATCTGAAAGACGGCCTTTTTCCCTGTATATCGTCAGAAGATCTGCGAGGGTCTGTGTTGGGTGGCAATGTCCGCCGTCACCAGCATTAATAACGGGAATGGAGGCGTTTTTAGCTGCAACATACGCAGCGCCTTCTTTAGGGTGCCTCATTGCTATTATATCAGCATAACAGCTTATAACTTTAGCTGTATCCGCCACACTCTCTCCCTTTGCTGCCGAAGAACTTGACGCTTCCGAGAAACCTATGACATTGCCCCCGAGTTCATACATGGCAGCCTCGAAGCTCAGTCTTGTTCTTGTTGAAGGTTCGAAGAACAGTGTAGCAAGCTTCTGACCTTTGCATTTTTCGGAATATTTCTGAGGATTGTTTATTATGTCACATGCTGTCTCGATCATCTGATCTATTTCTTCAGGCGACAGATCCACAATATCAATAATACTTCTCATCTTGTTCCCCAATCAGTTTTTTATCCAGCTTTCGTCAGAAGGATTGTCTCTGAATGCTTTTAATGCAGATATATCTTCAGCTTTTATGTATCCTTCTTCTGCTGCAACTTCGGCAATGGTGTCAAAATTGGTAAGAGAAATATTGCTTATTTCGGCCTCTTTTAATCTCTCATGGCCTTTTTTCATATCATATGTGAAAATGCTGACGATGCCAAGCACATCAGCGCCTGCTTCTCTTAGAATATTGACTACCTCAATGGCACTGCCTGCCGTTGAAATAAGATCTTCGACAACTACAACTTTCTGACCTTTTTCAAGCTTGCCCTCGATCTGATTTTTTCTGCCATGGTCCTTCGCACCGGATCTGACATATCCCATAGGCATGCCCAGAAGATGAGCAGTTATGGCAGCATGTGCGATTCCTGCAGTTGATGTTCCCATAAGCACTTCTGCATCGGGATAATATTCTTTAATGAGTTTTGCAAGTCCGTTTTCTACATCGTTTCTGACATCAACCGATGTAAGTGTCAGCCTGTTGTCGCAGTAAACAGGGCTTTTAATACCGCTCGCCCAGATAAACGGTTCGTCAGGTCTGAAAAAAACAGCCCTGATAGATAAAAGGTCTTTTGCAATAAGTCTTTTCAGTTCTTCCATTATTATATCCTTTATATTTTTATAGATAAAAACTCATTTATGCATCTGTTGTATGCTTCCACGGGATCATCTGCAGCTGTGATGGGACGTCCGACAACAATATAATCGGATCCGGCCTGTCTTGCTTTTTCCGGGGTCATAATCCTTTTCTGGTCCTGGGTTTCAGAACCTGCAAATCTTATTCCGGGAGTTACCGTTAAAAATTTTTCGCCGCATGTTTTATGAACTTTTTCCGACTCAAGGGGCGAACAGACTATTCCGTCAAGCCCTGCTGTTTTGGCATTCATGGCATAGTGACTGACAACTTCATCTATCGGCTTGTCAATCAGGAGGTCTCTTTCCATTATTTCCTGGCTCGTTGAAGTCAGCTGAGTGACTGCAATGAGCAAAGGACGCTTTCCCTGCCTGCCTTCTTCAAGCCCCTCAAGAGCCGCTTCCATCATCGGAATCGTACCCGACGCATGTACATTACACATATCCACCCCGAGGCCTGCCAGCACTTTCATGCTCTTTCTGACAGTATTGGGTATGTCATGAAGTTTAAGATCCAGGAAAATACTGTGCCCTCTCTTTTTCAGCTCTTCAACTATTCTCGGTCCACAGGAATAATAAAGCTCCATTCCTATCTTAACATAAGGTTTTCTTCCGGTAAATCTGTCAAGAAAACTTATTACCTCGTCATATCCCGAAAAATCAAGCGCTATAATAACATCTTTTGCCATTACTCACATACTCCGATAATATCTTTTAAACTGCTGATCCCATATTTTTCCATTTCAGCGGGAAGATCTTCTATTATTCTTTTGCACGCATAAGGGTCTACCAGGTTGGCTGCTCCCACTTCAACAGCAGAAGCTCCGGCCATCATCATTTCGATAACATCTGATGCACAGGAAATTCCTCCCATTCCCACAACAGGTATATTCACGGCATGATATACGTCATAGACCATTCTGAGCGCGACAGGCAGGACAGCGGGACCTGAAAGTCCTCCTGTCCTGTTTTTTAATACAGGTCTTTTTGTTCTCAGATTGATTCTCATGCCCATAAGCGTATTTATAAGAGAAATACCGTCAGCTCCGGCATATTCGCATGCTTTTGCCATTTTACTTATATCAGTTACATTCGGTGAGAGTTTAACGATCAGCGGTTTTGAAACTTTCTTTTTCACTTGGCTCACAAGATCCGACGCAACGTCCGGGTCAGTTCCAAAACTCATCCCTCCGCCATGCACATTAGGACAGCTTATATTGAGTTCGATCCATCCTATGCAGTCAAGTGAGTCAAATTTTTCGCAAACACTCAGATATTCACTCACTGAAAATCCGCTTACATTAGCCATGAGAGGCTTGCTGTAGACCTTCAAAAGCTTTGGTATTTCCTCATTAATTACGGCATCCACGCCCGGATTCTGAAGCCCTACGGCATTAAGAAGTCCTG
>CACXBN010000044.1 GCA_902765885.1 uncultured Ruminococcus sp.
CCTTGCCGTTGAACGGGAATACGTGGAGACATGGCTCGACCGCCGGGAGCTGGATTACCTGATCTACAATGACCCCGCCGCCTACGCGGAGCTGGTGCTTAACGGGGATGTGAAGGGGTACCTGGATACGGTGATACAGGGACAATGATTGCGAAGGGTGTGCATTCAACGCACACCCTTTTGCTTTTTTGCTACATTCGGTCCGAATGCCAAAGAATTGACAAACAGCCGATCTACTGAAATGTACAGCAACCCGGTCGTTTTATGCGTGTATATTTTCATAGAGAGATCTTGACAAAACTCTGGGACTCTGCTATATTATCGGTATCAATAATAATATTGTCGGATAGACACGAGGAGGTGACAGTAATGGTAACGAAGAAAATCCAGCTCGAGTTCGCCGATCCGAGTGTCAGGGCTATCGACTATATACAGGACATCCGCAAGGCGGCAGAAAACGCGGGGCTGAACCTCTACTCCCGGTATGATGTACAGCTTCAGTATCCGATGCCGACAGCGGATGACAAGGTGGTCGTCGAGATCAAGATACCGGACGAAATCGTAGACACATTTGCCATGGGTAATCACCTACGCGGCATCTCGAACTACCTGCTCAACCGGTGCGGGGATCGCTATCAGAAGTTTTTGGTTGGGAAGCGGCTCCTGAATTACGTTGAAGTGTCGGATTCCGACCATAATAATCCCACAGGACTCGCTATGGTGGATCGGCTCGAAGCAATCGTCTCCTTCACAAAACTGCTGGAGAGGTCTGATGAAGAAGCACTGGATCAGATCAGCCGGATACTTGTTATCCTGAAGGAATCCAAACAGCCGTGGGAATGAGCGGCAAATTATTAATACTGGAGGAACAACATTATGGAGAATGAAAACGTAAAGGCCGTGACGGAAACACTGGCCACGTCGCTGGACAACACACAAAAGAACGCAACGGACACGGAGAAATCCGTACAGCAGGTCCTGTCGATGAGTGGTAAAGAGATGCACGACCAGACGGTGTCCGCCATTCTTGCGGATGACGATCTGGGCATGGCTGAGAAGCTGGATCTTATCCACCGTGAGAACGCAGACTACGATCAGCATCAGGAAAACAACACCAGCCGCGTAGTACGCCTGCAGGACGCACAGACTCAAAACGTAGGGACTGCAACGAGCTGGTGGAGTGAGAACTGGGGTTGGGTGGTTTTTTTTGGAGTCATTGCTCTAACCATCGGCACTCCGCAGGGACGGAAAGCCCTGACAACGGTTTCTCACCGTTTAGCGGCATAATAGAGCACAAAGATACTCCCGGCTACCAATCTGCATGAGATGGATCGATAGCCGGGAGCTTTTTATTCTTTGGGAATTATCCCTAGTTCTTCAGCAGATATTTGTTGCTGACAATAGCCGGTTGGATCATACAGCCGGATTATTTTCTTGTAAGGACTTCTTGAAGTTCTGTCCCAAATCCAGTCAAAGTTTTCGTTTCGTTCATCCTTATACCTGTTTATACCCTTGACTTTTGGGTATAATATGGGTATAATATATGGCAAGAGAATAACTTGCCTGGAGGACCATCATGGAGGATCAGAGTATGCTGGATAAGATCACAGAGCTGGAGGAACAAATCGCGCTGCTTCCGAAAGGTTCCATCGGCCAGAAAACCGTCAATGGCAAGGAGTACTTTTATCAGCGCTGGACAGAAAACAAGAAGCGGAAAGAGAAGTATATCCCTGCCGATGAGGTCGACGCGCTGAAGCAAGAGATAGAGAAGCGAAAGACGCTGGAAAAAGAACTCAAAGTGCTTCGGAAACAGATGCCTGCCACTGCACCGAAAGAACCTGAGCATACGTTCCTGACCAACGTGCGAACCGGCAGCGCACTTCGCAGTTTTGCCGCACCCGTGAAAGATTATAAAAAGCGCGACTGCTTCCTGGCACTCCACGAATACCTTTACGGGCCGCAGCAGGACAAGGTGTTCATTCTCTATGGTCTGCGTCGGACGGGAAAGACAACGCTGATCCGGCAGATCTTTGCAGAGATGACGGACGAGGCGCTTGCAAAGACGGCCTTCGTTCAGATCACAAGA
>CACXBN010000045.1 GCA_902765885.1 uncultured Ruminococcus sp.
CTGTTCGCCTGCCTGTCGTTTTCGAGCGCGTTGCTCCGGCACATGATCTTGTCCATCATGCTCCTCGCCGCAAGGATATCCTGGCCGCAGAACACCGGATAGTGCATACAGAAATGCCCGCCCTCATGGACGATCGTGAACTGCTCGAACCCGTCCTCCCTTCCGATCACCGTCTGGTCGATGATGATCGCGCCGGCAGGAAAGAGTTTGCTCACGAATCCTTCGTCTTCACGTACCGTGATCATGGCGTCCTTAAAGACCGTGATACCGTTGATCTCCATGCCGGGAACCACGTTCATGATGTCCTGAACATCGACCGAGGCATTAAGGTAGCTTTCCACAAAATGGAGCGCGTTGATCTTCCCCGGCGTCTTCAGCAGTTCCGGCTTGTAATCCCCGACCTGAGCCTCAGCATATGCCATGACCTCAAGATCGCAGACGACGGGAGTCCCGTCATATTTTCTGTTGGGGCAGTTGAACTCAATCATCTCCGGCCTCCTTTGTCTTAATGTAATGGATGAAGCGCCTCCAGTCGTCATCATTAACGACGCCCTTTTTGGTCATCCTCAGCGCGAACCTGGCCATCTCCCCCGCTTCCGAATACATCATGATGTCATCAAGATCCCTCGGTATCCGGGAGTTCTCCCTTGCTGCAAGATCATACATCAGGGCAATGTCTTCCTCCGTGAACTGCAGGAACTCGACCAGCTTTTCTGTCTTCTCCTCATCATAGGGTTTCCGGCGCCCCTGCTCCACATCGCTGACAAAGCTGACGGAAACGCCCAGTTCTTCAGCGATATCCCTAAGCGTAAGCTCACGACTGTCGGCGATACGCTTGGATCTGAGAAACTGACCATATCTCATATTCTTCTTTTCCCTCATGATCTCCTTCTTTCTATGCGAATTACGCAAAGTTGTCCAATTTTGGGTAAGGCATGGTACAAAATTACGCCGCCTCAAAAATGTAAACATTTGTTTGCTTCGGCGTAACTTTACTGTAGCATTTTCTGTTCATTAATACAAGGGGAAATTCGAACAAATTTTCGATTCTAGTCAAAAGATATCGCGTCCCTTGGTCTGTGACAAAGATCCGGATTCATTTCCGCAGATTCCCTAGGCGAGCTGCAGGATACCTAGAATGAGTGCCAACTCCCCCAAAAATGATTAGAATTCAAACAAATGACAGCGCAACTTTATGCTGTTTGCGCTGTCATTGTAGGCGTTGTTATTCATTTGTTTTGAGGAAACCACCCGTAAATGCACTAGGAAATGCATATTTTTTTACTACTCCATTAAAATCTACAGATAAGTATCTCCCATCAAATGCAACTATAACTCCCGCTCCATACGCCTTATGGGTAACCGAATCCCCTACTGAAATATGTATTTCGGGTTCTTCTTGAGTCGGTGATTTCAAAGGCTCTTTCACTAAAGCGGGACTTGCCTTTGATGAGTTACTAACTGCGGAATCGTTTGACTGTTTAATTGTAGACACCCTTTTCCCAGATATCCGACTAAACACCTTCTTGCCTGGTAGAGTATCACTATCGTCAACTATTTCATAGAGAGACCCCATCGCTCGAGCAAGTATTTCTGTTCGGGCAGTCGATATAAATCCAATCCTTTGAGCGTATGTTTCCACGCTCGAAGCGGCTATTCTTAGCTGAGGTTTCCTTGGAAGACCTCCCTCAAGACGATCTCGAGCATAATTGCAATTATACTTCACGTACAGCCTATCGAACATTTTGCAAAAAAAATCCATAGCTTGGTTGTTACCGCAATCAAGCACAAGATATCGAATATCGCCTGTAGCTCTATTTACATCTATTGAACAACGTCCATCGAAAGCACCTAAGAGCAAACATTCACGTTCAGTAGAAGAAAGGTTCGGCAGTATTTCATTTGCAAACGAAATCAAAGTTTCTGAACTCACATCGCCGCCACTTTCAAATCCGACTGCAAAACCCACTTTATTTGGTGTAAACCAATTCCTATCTACTAGTTGCCTTTTTGTAAACACTTTCGCCTGAACTCTACCCGCCATAGTGGCAAGAGCACTCTGATGCTCCTGTAACTGTTCAGTCGTGCAATAACCCACATTGTGTTTGACTACAGCTAACCAGATTTTGTTTTTTGAGCCATAAAAGCGATAGGACTCATCCCCAGATAAAACTGCCCCCAGAAAATATGAAGAAATATTAGTGAATTTCCCATTTTCAAGAAGACCTGGAATCGGACAAGACATCATATTACAGACCCTCCTTTGAGTAGATAAAAAAAATATAACACACTTCCTACATAGTTGCAATCTTGAGCCTTATTATGATTGGAATTATAATTCTAAATTCACTTGTAAAAGTAATTGCAATTTGTGCCTTTGCAGAATATACTATGATAGATGATTTATGTGTAATGGAGGGAATGCCATGAACGAACAAAAGCAAAAGACTCCTATGGAATATATCAACATCGGTGAACTCAATCACGGTCAATCTTCAAAGATAGTCCGAGGATTAGTTGAACGGGACGGAACGGCGCTAATTCAAAGAAATGGAAAACCTGTTGCTGTCTTGATTTCCTATGAGAGGTATCAGCGGATGTTTGAGCGTGGCATTGATATAACGGAACAATAAAATGTAGGGAGGTCCTGCCTTATGGCATATGTTAATTTAATAAATGATGATTGCATAAAAGCAATGAAAACGATTGAGGAATCTTCCATCGATCTTTTACTGACCGACCCTCCTTACAACCTTGGGAATTTTATGAAAAAGCGTGATACCAATCTGGCACGTATGAGGGATAATTTTTTTGCAGCAGCCGGTTGGGATAACATGGAGTTTGATGAATGGGAAAAGTCTATGGATGCCTTTTTCGAATCCGCAGCTCGTGTGATGAAAAAGGGAGGCTCTGTTATCATTTTCATGGCCATCATAAAAGTCGAAACAATAATTACTCTTGCACAGAGACATGGGTTCTACTACAAGACTACCGGCATCTGGCATAAGAAAAATCCAATGCCAAGAAACATGAATCTGCATTTTGTAAATTCGACTGAGACTTGGGTCTATTTCGTTTACAAAGCACATACAGGAACTTTCAACAATAACGGGATCGTCCTGCATGATTTTGTTGAAACTTCTGTAACTCCATCGAGTGAAAGGCGTTTTGGTAAACATCCCACACAAAAGCCTGTTTCTTTAATGACGCATTTTATCAAGGTGCTGTCTAATAAGGAGGATGTCGTTCTTGATCCATTTATGGGAAGCGGTTCGACAGGCGTTGCTGCCAAACAAGAAGCGAGAAACTTTATTGGGATCGAATTAAGCAAAGATTATTTTGACATAGCCGAAAAGAGAATCCAGGAGGTACCATC
>CACXBN010000046.1 GCA_902765885.1 uncultured Ruminococcus sp.
CCTTCCCATTAAGGACATGGGACTCACGGATGAGTTGTACATCAAAATGAATTCCAGAGGAAAGCCGCTAACACGTTTTGAACACTTTAAAGCAGAACTAGAACGTATCATGCGTGAAACCGATGATGCAATGACTAAAAGGGTCATGCGCAAAATTGATAGGGATTGGACAGATATGTTGTGGCGTTATCGTGACTCCGGAAACAGATCACCAGAGGATACGATCACCGACGATGAGTTTTTAAAATACTTTCGTTTCATCTGCGATATTATCTGTTACAAGAGCGGAGAGTCTCCTCAAGGAAAAAGTCAAGATGAATTTGACCTGCTTCGAGACTATTTCACGGGCAGTTCAAGCAAAGTTAAACAAAACATCGAAACGATGGAATCCTTTTTTGACTGTTGGTGCAAAATAGGAGACTATCCATCTCCAACTGATTTCCTCGTTTCGTGCATGTCATATTCCAGTGGTCAAGGGAAAATAGTTATCGATTCGAGATACAAACTGGATATCTTTGAAGATTGTTTACACGCCTATGCTGATAAAAGCGGACGTATCAGGCTCTTCCCTTTAAACCGTATTGTATTACTGTTTGCAGTAATAAGCTATCTTTGCAATCGTAACTCCGTTACAAAAGAAGAGTTTAAGCAAAGACTTCGGTGCATCAATAACCTGATTCAGAATTCAGAAGATGAAATATCAGACAGAACTGATCGCAATCGTATGCCTGCGATTCTTGCACAAACAGAATCGCTTATGACAAGTGGGGAGATTGACGATACTATTGATAACAGTTTTAACGTGAATCAAATAACAGAGGAAAAAGAGAAGAAAGTATTCCTTGAGCAGCATCCTGAACTGAAGCCAAATATCATTTTATTAGAGGATCATCCGAATTTAAAAGGTCAAATCAGTATAATCGGGCTGAATCATATTGACTATGCTGACCGGTTTGCTTCGCTCTTTGCTTGTGATTGGGATTTAATTGACCGAGCGCTTATGTCTATAGATGATTATGGACAACGGGAGCGAAACAAATGGAGATACCAATACGCATCAAAGGGAATGCAGTTGGCATGGGATGCACTGTTTCACAGAAGTGCGAACACGGGATTTGAACATACCCGTGAGGTTCTTATCACACTTCTTCAGAAAACGACTGTTTTTTCAAATGCGATCTTGCAAGAACTCATAGATAATTATATTTCTACCTGCGAACAAAATAAGAGATACCCCTGGAGATACTACTACGTAAAGTATTCTGTTTTTCGCCCAGGGAGTTACGGAAAATATAGTAATGATGACGTAGTAAACAAACCGTATTTATTCTCAGTAATGCAGACCAGATCGCAATGGTCGTCGTCAACTTACATGCCGTTTCTTAAAGAAGTTGATGAGGCGCATTTGAATAAAGACTCAGCTGGCCAGCGTCTGGTTTATGGAGATAAATACGTTGTCTGCCGGAACAATGCATTTGAGATACGATTAGTCGAAACAGAAGAATTGATCGAATCCTTCGAAATCAATCATGATGAAAATGGCATTGACACCGAGGATAGGATTCAGTATTTGAAGCTTATCGTTGAGGACCTGAAGGTGACGAACTAACGAAGGCAAGACAGTCTTATGGCATTGACAAAAACAGATTTCATGCGCGGCATGCAATGTCCCAAAATGCTCTGGCTTGATAAACATAAGCCGGGGCTGAAGGTTATTCCTCCCGAAGTTCAGACAAGGCTGGATGCCGGCAACCACTTTGGCGATCGTGCTATGGGCATGTTTGGCCCATACGAAGAAATGACTGTGTTCTGTCCCGGCACAACCATTCCTGATAAGAAAGCCATGGTTGAGAAAACCAAAGAACACATTGCGCTGGGGACCGAAGTTATCTGCGAAGCTGCGTTCATGAACTACAATAACTACTGTGCAGTTGATATCCTTCGAAAGACTGCTACAGGCTACGACTTCTATGAGGTCAAAAACGCATCGGAAGTTCACGACCAGTTTATCAAAGACGCAGGATTTCAGTACTACATTATCTCTCGCTGCGGTCTTCGCATCGGTCACATTTTCATCGTTATACGCGGGGGTGGTGAGGAAGAATTCGAA
>CACXBN010000047.1 GCA_902765885.1 uncultured Ruminococcus sp.
CTACAAAAACTTTACGCTAGCTTATTTTTTTTTCTCCCGAAGCGGTCTGCTGACTTGTTGCCGGTTTATTGGCATTTCCAGTTAAGGGGGAATTCATTTTTCAATGGATGAAGGCTTTGGTGAGTCAACGAGAACCGTCCCCGTTGAGTTACGGCCAAAATCCGTTCGAAACAGATTTTGGCCGAATTGTTCATATATACCACACCGGGATTATCAGGTTTGTACTGTCTACTGCGGAAAGCTCGGGGCGAAGACATATTATCGCGCCTGTTCCTCTTGGGGTTGTTGCCCTGTCAAGAACTTTGAATGCTCCGACAAGCTCACTTCCCGGATTAACAGATCGTTTGATCTCTATCGGGTGAAGCATGCCGTCACTTTCCAGGATCATATCAACTTCTTTATTGTCTTTATCCCTGTAATACCAGAAGATATAGTCTTTGGCAGCGTTTTTATAGGTTTTTATTATCTCCGTCAAAACATAGTTTTCAAGAATGTGTCCGGCCAGAGCGCCATTTGCAAGAATCTCCGGTGATGAGTATTTTGTCAGGTAGGATACAAGGCCTGTATCAAAGAAATACAGCCAACATCTCCGGCAATGGCGTGTACATTTAATACCTCACCTATCCTTGATGCAGCGGACCTTATAAAGTCTCGAAACAGAAGTTTATCCACGCCTTGTATGAGCTCGCTTACATCTCTTTCTATATATGTCTGGATATAACTGCTGTAATAAACATCTCTGTCAGTATATTTCCCGCTGATAAGACCGGGCATTCCGCCTGCCCAGATACGTTCATAAATCTCGTCCAGTGATGCGTTCACATGAGTATTCTTACGTTTTTTCAGTTCACCAAGGTCTATGGAAAATGGTTTGGAGCTGCCCTTTCCATAGGCTTCATGCTGTGACAGTGGCGGGAGTCTGAGTATTGCTACTCGACCGGACAAAGACTCCTGTGCAAGATCCATAAGTTTGAAAGCCTGCGAGCCTGTAAGATAGAATGATCCCGGAGCAGCGCCGCGGTCTATTGCAATTTTGATATACGAAAAAAGCTCCGGAGCGTATTGAACTTCATCGATCATGACAGGAGGTTCATGGATCTGAAGGAACATTGCAGGATCTTTTTTGGCAAGCGAACGTGCTTCCAGGTCATCCAGTGTGACGATTTCTCTTTCGTCCCCTTGTTCTTTCATGATTGTTTCGAAAAGCGTGCTCTTTCCGACCTGCCTCGCACCTGTGATCAGGATGGCAGAATATTCTTTGATTAGTTCTGTTATCTTGGACTTTAGGTCTCTTATCCGGGAAAAACAGATGACAGGCATTTTTGCATTATAAATAATCTGGAGGAACGAATATGTTACCGGCAAGTGCAAAGAACAAAATAGAACAAATATGGCTGGATGAAGCCGAGGCTGATATAGAAAGTGCTGAGATTCTTGGAGATACGGTAGATCACATCTTCGGATCGTCAAATGAAGAGCAGATGCTGAGATGGCGGAATTTCATCGGGATGAAAGCGGATGAGCTTCATGAACACTTTGTAAAAAGAGTATTCCCTTTTATGAAACAGTTGAATACTGACAAAGAATCTGCATTCTCGAGGTATCTGTCGGGAGCGACGTTTAAGATCAATGAGCCCCTTGCATTAAAGAAGGTTGTTCAGGGATTGGAGGAACTGTTCCAGAATGATATCAAGGGTCTCGATATGCAGGGAGATCTATATGAGCATATGCTGGGGAAACTGAATGCCGCGGGACGTTTAGGTGCATTCCGGACTCCGAAACAGATCCGGGATATGATGGTAGCGCTTATGGCTCCCACTCCCGACATGCGTATCTGTGATCCGGCCTGCGGAACTGCAGGCTTCCTCATTTCTTCTGCGGAATATATAAGAACCCACTATGAAAAGACCATGACAAAAGAACAGTGGGAAGCAATGGACTCAAAGGTGTTTACAGGATATGACACGGATGAAACCATGTGCCGGCTGTCCTGTATGAATCTCATGCTCCATTCCGTGAAAAATCCTACGCTGCAGAAACAGGACAGCGTTTCCAAGGATTTCGAGGATCACGATCTATATGATCTCTGCCTTGCTAATCCGCCGTTCAAGGGCACCATTAATGAAGAAAATGTAAGCGGATCTTTGTCAATGGTGACAAATACAAAGAAAACGGAGCTTCTCTTCGTGGCACTCCTAATAAGACTGCTTCATGTGGGAGGCCGCTGCGCATGCATCGTACCTGACGGGGTTCTTTTCGGATCCTCAAAAGCCCATAAGTCTTTGCGAAAGGAACTGGTGGATAATCAGTATCTGGAGGCTGTTATATCTATGCCTTCAGGTGTGTTTAAGCCCTATGCCGGAGTATCAACAGCAGTTCTCGTTTTTACGAAGACAAACGCCGGCGGTACCGATAAAGTATGGTTCTATGATATGGAGGCAGACGGCTTCTCACTGGACGATAAGCGTAACCCTGTGGATGAGAACGATATACCTGATATCATTGAAAGGTTTCATAACAGGGATAAGGAAGATGGCAGAGAGCGTACAGAGAAGAGTTTCTTCGTGCCGGTGAAGGAGATAGTTGATAATGATTACGACCTTTCAATCAATAAATATAAGAAAACAGAGTATGTCCCGGTAGAATATCCGCCCACGAGTGAAATAATTAAAAGCATCGAGGAACTGAATGAAAAGGTGGACAGGGAAACTGCTGAATTAAAGAAAATGTTGGATATAAATTGAGATTTGTAGAGGTGACGAGGAGTGCCGTTCAATGAGTCAGATACCCACGCAGTATGACGCGAAGGATTCCGGCGGCGATGAAGTGATCCGGTGGTACCGTGTCCGCAAGAACTGGGCTGATAGCAAGAGCCAAAAGGGCGCTTTTAAGATTCTGGATAACGCGAAGAAGTGCGCGGATCAGAATTCGGGATATAAAGTATTCGACGCTGACGGAAATCTGGTGTATGAGCCGAAGGCGGCGGAGCCTGCGGAGAATGTGCCGTTTCTGGTGAAGGTCAGTATATCTGATCTGAATATCAGGAAGGGTCCGGGAACGGATTACAGCAGAGTTCAGTTTTGCCCGGTTGGTGTATATACCATTATGGAAGTGAAGTCCGGTAAAGGTGCTTCAGCCGGATGGGGAAGGCTGAAGAGTGGTATTGGGTGGATCAGTCTGGATTTTGTGAAGAAAGTTTAACTGAATAACGAATCGCTATTGAGCCTGCAGGTGCTGGGAGAAATCCTGGTGTTTGCAGGATTTTTTGTGTTTTCTGAGAAAAAGCTTGACAAGCTAA
>CACXBN010000048.1 GCA_902765885.1 uncultured Ruminococcus sp.
ATAAACTGCACTGCTCTGTTCTCGCAGAACAGGCAATAAGTGCCGCGATTAAAAACTATTATGACAAGAACAATATCTCATATGACGATGATTTGTTTAAAATTCTGAAAGAACACGCAGACTGAAAATGATATGGAAAAGGGACTGAAAAGTCTCTTTTTCTTATTTAATATTACATGTAAATTATTGAATACATCAATAAAAAATGGTATAATCATTAAAGAATAAAGAAACGCTGTGATAAAGAGTGTTTCAAACAAAAAGAGGTATCAGAGAGTGATGTAATCAGCTGAAATACATCATTATCTCAGGTTTGAAGCTTTCACTTTAGAGGGATTTTTCCTATGCGGACAGAGTGAATCGAGTAGTTCTGTACGTCGGACGCGTTAAGTCCATAAATGAGATACCATTATATGGTATAATTCGGGTGGTACCACGGCCATGTCGTCCCTTACGTTTGTGAGGGACTATTTTTATTTTTGAATAATATTTGAAAGGATTTCTTAAAAAATAATGAGAGAAACTTTAGAAAGAATAAAAAATGAAGCTCTTGAAGCACTAGCTCAAAGCGACGCTCAAATCGAAGATTTAAGAATCAAATATCTTGGGAAAAAGGGAGAGCTGACTGCAGTTCTACGCGGAATGGGCTCACTGTCCGCTGAGGAAAGACCTGTTATCGGACAGCTTGCAAATGAAGTCAGGGCTGCAATTGAAAACAAAATTACCGAACTCTCTCAGACTGCAAAGCAGAAGGCTCTGGACGAAAAATTGAAATCGGAAAAGATCGATGTTACGGTTCCCGGAGAAAAGGTTAAGATAGGCCATGTTCATCCTCTTGATCTTGCTCAGAAACAGCTCGAAGATATTTTCCTCGGAATGGGATATACAATAGTTGACGGACCCGAAGTTGAATATGATTATTATAACTTCCAGGCTCTTAACATTCCCGAAGACCACCCCGCTCGCGATACTCAGGATACATTTTACATAACTGATAAAATTTTGCTCAGATCACAGACTTCTCCGGTACAGGCAAGAGTTATGGAAAAAACACAGCCTCCGATTAAAATCATTTCTCCCGGAAGAGTTTATCGTTCCGATGCAGTGGACGCAACACATTCTCCTCTCTTCCATCAGCTTGAAGGCCTTGTTGTGGACGAAGGTATCACAATGGGAGATCTGAAGGGCACTCTTGAACTTTTTGCAAAAAGAATGTTCGGCGATGAAACCAAGATCAGATTCAGACCGCACCACTTCCCTTTTACTGAACCGTCCGCTGAAGTAGATGTTTCGTGCTTCATGTGCGGAGGCGAAGGATGCAGGTTCTGTAAGCATGAGGGATGGATAGAAATACTCGGCGCCGGTATGGTGCATCCGAATGTGCTCAGAAACTGCGGCATAGATCCTGAAAAATACAGCGGTTTTGCTTTCGGACTCGGAATCGAGAGAATTGCTCTTCTGAAATATCACATAGATGATATGAGACTGCTATATGAAAACGATATTCGTTTCCTCAATCAGTTTTAATCGGCTTAAGGAGAATTTAAAATGAAATTATCTATGAAATGGCTGTCTGA
The DNA here is from genome assembly GCA_902765885.1 of uncultured Ruminococcus sp. Lineage (GTDB taxonomy): Bacteria > Bacillota > Clostridia > Oscillospirales > CAG-272 > UMGS1696. The sequence continues at coordinate 1,578 of CACXBN010000048.1, forward strand.
TTATACAGACGTTAATGATATAAGCATAAAGGATTATTGCGATAAAATGACAATGTCCGGCTCGAAAGTGGAAGGATACGATGAGCTCGGAACTGATGTTACCGGAGTTAAATGCGGCAAGATACTTAGCATAAGTCGTCATCCTAATGCAGAAAAGCTTGTGATATGTCAGGTTGATGTGGGAAAGGATGCTCCCGTACAAATCATAACTGCCGCAACAAATGTTTTCGAAGGAGCTCTTGTTCCCGTAGCACTTGATGGTGCACATTTATGCGGAGATATAAACATAAAAACAAGCAAACTGCGCGGCGAAACCTCAGAGGGAATGTTCTGCTCAATCAGCGAACTTGGGCTGACTCTTCATGATATGCCAGGCGATGTCGAAGACGGAATTCTCATTCTAAATGATGTCAATCTCGGAGATACAAAACCCGGAGATGATATTTCCGAAGTTCTCGGACTTAAAGATACCGTTGTAGAATTTGAAATCACATCCAACAGACCCGACTGCCTTTCTGTTATCGGTCTTGCAAGAGAAACAGGGGTTACATTCAACAGAAAATTCAATTATGAAAAGCCAAGTTTCAGATGCAGTGACAGCAATGATACTATCGACAATTATCTTTCCGTTAAAATCAGTAATCCCGACAAATGCTACAGGTATTCTGCCAGAGTAGTTAAGAACGTCAAGATCAAGCCGTCCCCATTATGGCTGAGAATGAGGCTGAGAGCATCCGGTGTTCGTCCAATAAACAATATAGTTGATATAACCAACTACGTAATGCTTGAATTCGGACAGCCCATGCATGCATTTGACTATAAATGTCTCAGCGGTTCGAGTATTGACGTAAGAAACGCTTATGATAATGAGACTTTCGTTTCTCTTGACAGTATTCCACACACTCTGAATTCGTCTATGCTGGTTATTTCCGACAATACAAAAGCTGTAGCCTTAGCCGGAGTCATGGGTGGAGAAAACAGCGAGATCACAGATAACACACAGACTGTGGTATTTGAATCAGCCACATTCCATCCGGGCAGTGTTCGCAAAGCTGCACAGAAACTCGGAATGAGAACAGAATCATCTTCAAGATTCGAAAAGGGACTTGATGTTGAAAATACGATGCCCGCACTGGACAGAGCATGTGAACTCATTGAACTCCTTGATGCCGGTGAAGTGGTTAACGGAACTATAGACATTTATCCGAATAAAAAGAAATTGTTTACCCTTCCCCTTGACTCAGAAAAAATCAATAAATTCCTCGGTATTGATCTTACCCGGGAAGAGATGGCAAATATCCTTAAATCACTGGAATTTGAAGTATCCGATGATCTCAGACAAATTACCGTGCCGTCATTCCGAGATGACGTAAGATGCATGAATGACGTAGCTGAAGAAGTCCTCAGAATTTACGGGTATGATAAAATTAAGTCTACTCTGTCAAGCACAGCCAAACCGACAGTGGGAGTGAGAACAGAACGCCAGTATTTCGATGAATCACTCGTTAACACCCTTATCGGTATAGGTATAAATCAAATCGAGACATTTTCTTTCATCAGTCCTTCATGGTATGATAAAATCAGACTTGATAAAGATGACAATAGAAGGAAATGCATTACGATAAAAAATCCTCTAGGTGAAGACACCTCTGTCATGAGAACGACTACGATTCCGTCCATGATGAAAATTCTTTCAGACAACTGCAATATGAAGAATTTCGATGCGCAGCTGTTTGAATTGGGACGAATCTATTTGCCGACAAAAGAAAACGAACTCCCTGAAGAACCATCGAGACTTTCAATAGGCTTTACATGTAAAGACGGATTTTATAAGATGAAAGGTTTCGTAGAAGCCGTTCTTCAGAGTGCGGGCATAGAAAATCCGGAATTCATTTCATGTGATTCAGAACCTTCATTCCATCCCGGAAGATGTGCAGAAGTACACGTTTCCGGAAAGAAAATCGCACTGTTCGGCGAGATACATCCGCAGGTCATAGAAAATTATGGTCTTTCCCTTCCGGCTTATGTTGCGGAAATCGATGTAGACAATCTTTTCGAATTCAGAAGAAAAGAAATCATCTACACTCCGATCCCGAGACATCCTGCTGTTGAAAGAGACTTCTCATTCGTTTGTGATGAGAATATTGAAGCCGGTAAGATTGCCTCTGTGATAAAGAACTGCAGCAAACTGATTGAGAAAGTAGAACTGTTTGACATATATCGTGGGCATCAGATTGGAGAAGGAAAAAAGAGCATGTCTTATGCCGTGACCCTCAGATCATCCGACAGAACTCTGAACGATAATGATGCAAATGAAACCGTTAAGAACATCCTTGATGTTCTGAGCACAAAACTTGGAATTAAACTTCGCTGAAAATCATTAAATTTAAGAAAGGATTCAAGTATGAAAGAATATTATCCTATCACTATTGCCGGGCTTGAAAGACATCTCCCCATATGCAAACTGAATGACAATCTTGCAATAGCAGGTTTCGTTATTTTTGGCGATCCGGAGCTCACAACTGCCATTGCGGAAGAACTTCTTAGACTGGCTCCTGAATACGATTACATTATCACAGCAGAAGCAAAAGGAATTCCGATTGCGCATGAAATGGCAAGACTTGCCGGGAACCAAAAATATTTCGTTGCAAGAAAGAAAATGAAGGCATACATGAAAGAAGTCTTCAAAGTTGAAGTTCAGTCTATTACAACACAGGGAGTACAGGAACTTTTCCTTGACAAGGAAGACGCAAAACTCATAAACGGCTCAAAGATCCTGATTGTAGATGATGTTATTTCAACAGGAGAATCACTTCGTGCAGTGGAAGAACTTGTTAAAGAAGCCGGTGGAGAGATCGTCGGTAAGATGGCTGTGCTAGCAGAAGGCGATGCGCAAACACGTAAAGATATCATTTATCTTGAAAAATTACCACTATTTGACGGTAACGGTGAAATTCTGAAAGATACACTGCATTAATATATAAGCCGAATATTATTCGGCTGACAGCAAATTATCATATACGAAAACAAGGTGAATCATAATGGCAAAAAAAACTACACGTGGCGGAATATCAATCGAACTTGAGCACATATTCCCCATCATCAAGAAATGGCTGTATTCGGAAAAAGAAATCTTTATCAGAGAAATCGTTTCAAATGCTTGTGATGCAATAACGAAATTGCGCAGATTGATATCGCTTGGTCAGGCCAAAGACATCAATCTTGAAAATGCAAGGATAAATGTTATACTTGATACTAAGCTGTCAACGATTACCGTAACCGATACAGGTATAGGTATGACAAAGGAAGAGCTTGAGAAATATATCTGTCAGATTGCTCTCTCAGGTGCTCTCGATTTTATACAGAAATACGAAGGAAGTGAGTCGGATTCACAGAACAACGGAATAATAGGTCATTTCGGACTGGGTTTCTACTCATCGTTTATGGTTTCTGATAAAGTCGAAATAATAACAAAATCATACACAGGTTCAAAATGCGTAAAATGGACATGTACAGATGATGGTGATTATGAAATAGAAGAAGATTATGTTGATAAAGATAATCTTATAGGTGATTTTGGCACTGCTGTAATAATGCATATCAATGATGAAGGAAAAGAGTTTATGAGCTCATATAAACTCAAGGATATACTTCATAAGTATTGTGCATTTATGCCTGAAGAGATTTATTTTATTGACGTTGAAGAGGATTCCAAAAAAGCATCTGAAGATGACAAAAAGGATGAAAACGAACCCAAAAAATCCGAGCCGATTAATGATACCCATCCTCTTTGGCTGAAGAATCCTTCTGACTGCACAGAGGAAGAATACAAAGATTTTTACAGAAAAGTATTCAATGACTGGAAAGACCCTCTTTTCCATATTCATATCAAAGCTGATTATCCGTTGAACTTCAAAGGCATACTATATTTCCCGAGGATAGGCAGTGAATTTGACAGACTCGAAGGTCAGGTAAAGCTGTATTATAATCAGGTCTTTGTAGCAGACAATATCAAAGAAGTAATTCCAGAATATCTTCTTCTGCTCAAAGGTGTTCTTGACTGCCCTGAACTTCCTCTTAATGTTTCGAGAAGTTATTTGCAGAACAGCGGATATGTATCAAAAATATCCGCTCACATAACCAAAAAGGTTGCCGATAAACTCAACTCGATGTTCAGCCAGGACAGAAGCAACTATGAAAGCATATGGAAAGACCTGAAAGCTTTCGTTGAATACGGCTGTATGAGAGACAACAAGTTCTATGAACGAGTAAAAGACATTATTCTTTTAGAACAGACAGACGGAACATTCAAAACCATAAAAGAATATCTTGACAGCGCTAAAGAAACCAATGATAAAAAAATATACTATACCACTGATCCTGAAGCGCAGTCCAAGTATATTCAGATGTACAAGGATGCAGGCATAAATATAGCAGTGCTTGATAAAATAATCGACACACAGTTTATAAATGTCATTGAACAGGAAAACAATGATATTCATTTTGCAAGAATTGATGCCGAGGTTGCCGATGTTCTTAAAGCAGACGGTGAAGTAAATGAAATAACTGCCGTAGCTGATCTGTTTAAAAAAGTCGTAAACGATAAACTGAAGGTTACATTTGACAGATTGAAAGACGCAACCGTCCCTGCAATTCTGAATGTTTCAGAAGAAACGAGAAGAATGAATGACATGATGAAGATGTACAAGATGGATGGCCTTCCGACTGAAGAAAATCTGATTGTAAATCTCTCATCCCCGCTTGTTGATAAAATGAACGGATTACTTGAATCGGAGCCTGAAAAAGCGGAAACGCTTGCGCGTCAGATATACATGCTTGCATCAATAGCACAGCGTCCGCTTACAGCAGAAGAGCTTGTAAAATATCTCGAAGATAACTACAAGATCCTTGAGATGCTTTAAAATATATGGATAACCAGTACTTTCTGAATAATAAATATAAATCTCTGGAAGCACTGAAGAGAAACAATATCAGTCATATTGTGTCAGAGATCAGAAACGAAGATGAACTTAAGGCTTTGGCAATGTCAATGCATATGCAGGATGCCGCACTTCTTATAAAAGAATATGCAGAAACAAGTGTTTCAGTATTCAATTATCAGGATCTGAACATATCGAGCTCCTCTGATATAGATAACATCCATTATATTGACAACCAGTATACAAGAAAAGCAGCAGAGATCTTCAGTTCCGGACTTGAAACTGCCGCGACTGTATATAATAAAAGCTACAACGACATGCTCTATGATATGAGCGAAGGCACGATTTCTGCGGGAATCGTGCCTGTAAAAGATTATCTGAATGGTTTTATTATTTCATTTATCAACAGTATAATCGACAACGATCTCAGAATTGTCCAAATGACACAGGTTGCGACAGAAGAAAACGATGTCTGGCTTGCTCTTGTTTCTAAAAACTGTTTCATAAATGAGCTAAATGATGAAAAGTCTTATAATCTGATTCTCAAATGTTATTTTAATAATAATTACACAATATCGGATATTGTTTACTCAATGGAAAAGGTTCTTGATGCAAAAGTCACTGAAATCATCAGATATGAATATGATGCAGAGAGGGGACTGAATATACTCTTTGCAGTTGATATTCTTTTGAAAAACTTTGCGTCAGTTATATCGTTTGTAAGAATCTTCTCTGAAATTTTTGCAATTGTCGGTCTTTATAAAAATAATTAAATATACGGGGGAAAACATGGAAAATTACTTGAAGCGTTACATCGACTGGCTTACTTCTGATTACGTTGACACAGCAACAAAAAAAGAACTGGCTTCCATAAAAGATAATGAAGATGAGATAAAAATCAGATTCTTGTCCAACATGGAATTCGGTACAGGCGGACTTCGCTCCAAAATGTGTGCAGGATGCGGTATGATGAATACATATACCGTTGCACAGGCTACCGAAGGTGTCGCCAGAACGATCACCAAACTTATAGACAATGCTGCTGAAAGAGGAGTTGCGATATGTTATGACAGCAGAAACAATTCCCCTATATTTGCCAAACGCTCTGCGGATGTTCTGACAGCTCATGGCATTAAAGTTTATTTGTTCAATGAACTACATCCAACTCCTATGCTTTCCTTTGCTGTAAGACACTTAAACTGCGCAGCAGGTATAAATATTACGGCTTCACACAATCCGAAAGAATATAACGGCTATAAATTCTACTGGGAAGATGGTGCTCAGCCTACATCTCAAATAGCAGATATTGTTTCCAAAAACATTTATGAAACAGACATTTTTGAAGATGTACCGAGACCCAGTGAAGCAGATGATTCTCTTATTACCATACTGGGAAAAGAGTTTGAGGAAGAATTTATCGCAAAAGTTCTCGATGAACAGGTATATCCCGACGTAATCAAACAGGCTGCTGACAATCTCAGAATCGTTTATACTCCTCTTTGCGGAGCCGGATACAGGATTGTTCCCGAGACTCTGAAAAGAATAGGTATAAAACATCTTTACACCGTAGACTGCCAGATGACTCCAAACGGTAATTTCCCCGGACTGCCGAAACCGAATCCGGAATACCCGGCAACATTTGAAGAAAGCATTAAGGTTGCCGAAAAATATGACTCAAACATTATCATTGCAAATGACACTGACTGTGACCGTATA
>CACXBN010000049.1 GCA_902765885.1 uncultured Ruminococcus sp.
ACCTTTCTCACAGCCTACTCAACTATCTTGAATCCCTTTGCATGCTTATCACATGCTCGGCGATTCAATCACCGAGTAGTTGACATTCAAAAGAACTTTCTCTATTTCTTCGTCAACAGAAACTATCTCCTGCCAGAATTCTCTCGACGACATTCTCAGGATTCCCGTCCTCAGGGCCTGAAGCTGAATCAGTCCGTCAGATGTCACGACTCTTACGGAGTAATCTTTTCCAATCGTATAAATGAACCTTTCTATGTAAGTGTCAGCGAGTTCGTTTTCTTTGGTAAATACGACGTTAAGCCCGTTATAATCTATTTTTCTTTCAACTGCTCCCGAAACGTTGTACGCATCAAAGACGACAACTATTTCTTTTCCAGTAAAGGCTTTGTAATTCAGAAGTATGTCACAGAGATTTTTCCTTGCCTGTTCAAGGTCGCGTTCCGCAATTTCCGAAAGCTCCTCACTGGCAAATATCACATTGTAGCCGTCAATGAGGTACATTGATTTTCTGAATCTTCTGTTTTTTACATCGGGGCTGGTAAGAGATGTGGCCTTTCCGTAAATTCTTCTCTTGATTGGGCCGAATTCTCTTTCCATTATTGCTTCGAGCTCTTTTTCGTCTATATTGATATTGTGACGCACCTTGACTTCTGAAGACTGGGAGCTTTTAAAAATTCCGTCAGATGTCAGATGGGAATAATTCTGAACTTCATTCCACGGAACAACAAATCCTGATCCATGAGAGCAGAAAACGGAATGGGGAGGATTCGAGAGGTCCGATTCGGGATCATACGCTATTTCCGAAATGATTGTTTCCGCATCATGACACGGGAAATATCCTTCGTATCTGCAGGAAAATCTGCTTCTGCCTGAGGAGAACTCTGACAGCTGTTCGGTAAAATTATTAACGCTGGATACAGGTATAATACCTTTTATTATGGTATATTCTTCGGAATTACCGTCGTTTCTGAATTTGGCGTAAGCCGCGACGAGTTCAGACATTGCTCTTCCCAGAAATTCCTGCGGGACTTCCAGAGTGAAAGAAAAATATGGCTCGAGCAGGGTGCATTGTCCTGTTGCTTTCAGTTTCATAAGCGCCTGTCTTACGGCTCTGGTACATGCTTCCCTGAAATCTCCTCCCTGGGTGTGTTTGAGGTGCGCTCTCCCGGCTATCAGTGTTATTTTTACATCGGTTAGAGGAGAACCGGTAAGCACACCCCTGTGGCGTTTCTCCTCAAGGCAGGATACGATAAGTCTTTGCCAGTTTCTGGAGAGTGCATTTTCACTGACTGCCGTTTCAACAGTTATTCCTGTACCGCTTTCCGCAGGCTCGATTAACACGTGAACTTCCGCATAATGCCTTAGCGGTTCAAAGTGTCCAATTCCTACCGCAGGACGTTTTATAGTCTCCTTGTAATTGATTTTTCCCTGTCCGAATTCTATGGATAGTCCGAATCTTTCCTTTGCAATGATTGCAAGTACTTCTTTTTGAATCTGACCTGTGATTTGTACGTTTATTTCATGAAATCTCTCGTTCCATACAAGTCTGAGCATAGGGTCTTCTTCTTCAAGAAGTTTCAGTTTCTGAAAGGCAGCTCGAGCATCTTCTCCAGGGCGGAGCTTGATACTGTAGTGCATTACGGGTTCAAATACGGAGGTGGCTGTCTCATCATCTCTGCCGATGTGCATTCCTGCATAGCTGCCCGATAGTCCTGTAACCGCACATACTCTCCCGGCGGGGCATGAATCAGCCTGTTCAAACTTCGCTCCTGAATAGTATCGTATGGCTGTTATTTTTTCTTCAAGAGGAGCATCGGACATGTGAGAAACATAGCTGATCTCCTGGCGGATTTTCAAATCTCCTCCGGTTACCTTCAGAAAAGTGATTCTCGAAGGTCCGTCATGTTCTATCTTATACACTTTTGCCGAGAAATCGTCGCCGTAATTGTCCGGCATAGTGTGGACATCAAGCGCATCGAGCAGCTCAGTTATTCCTTCGTTTTTGAGCCCGCTCCCGAAATAACACGGAAATATTTTTCTTTCCTTTATGAATTCGTTTATATCTGCGGTGTCAACTGTTCCGGACTCGAGATATCTGTCCAGAGTGGATTCTTTGTTGACGGCAATTTTTTCAAGTGTGTCAGGGCTTCCGTCCATTTCCAATATTCCGTTTGAAAGGCGTTTGTTCAAATCAGTTAATATTGAAGATTTCTCGAGAAGAGATGAATCCATTTTTGTTACAAAAACAAACGTTGGAACGGAATATCTTTCAAGCATTTCCCATATTTCTTCGGTATGAGACTGAACGCTCTCGCTTCCGCTTATTACAAGAATTGCATAATCCAGAATAGATATGCTTCTTTCCGTTTCCGATGTGAAATCGGTGTGTCCGGGAGTGTCGATCAGAGTGAATCTGGTATTACCATATTCAAACACAGCCTGCTTGGAAAAGACCGTAATACCGCGGTCTTTTTCTATCGAATGGGTGTCAAGATATGTGTTTCTCCAGT